>NZ_LRPD01000006.1:0-182230 GCF_001605865.1 Acinetobacter sp. NRRL B-65365
TGTCGCCAGTCGTGATGCTGTCGAACTTCGCATCTTTCAACAATTCAATCTTGATACCATCTTCTGTGGTACGTGTGATTACATTCTCACCGCTGGTCTTGTCTTCTGCTGTTGTAGCATCAGCTCCACCGATGATATTTAACTTGTCACCTAACTTACGATGAACATCTGCACCTGCATTACCAGCAAAGTTCAAGCCCTTGTTTTCCAACTCGGTCTTGGTATTCGTGATCGTGTTGTTTAACTCAGTCTTGGTATCAGTAATCTGATTAGTTAACTGATCTTTAGTATCATTTAACTTGTTGTTAGTATCCGTGATCTGGTTACCTAAGTCTTTCTTCGCATCGTCTAACTTGTTGTTGGTATCCGTAATCTTGCCGTCTAAACCATCTTTAACATTCGTTAACTGATCAACATTGACTGCATCTTTACCATTTACGCCATCAGCAACATTAGTAATGACTTTATTACCAGCATTGATGCCATCTTTAGTAATGCTTGGGCCATCTTTGATGGTTAAGCCATTGTTGTTTAATACGCTGTCGCCAGTCGTGATGCTGTCGAACTTCGCATCTTTCAACAATTCAATCTTGATGCCATCTTCAGTCGTACGTGTGATCACGTTCTCACCGCTGGTCTTGTCTTCTGCTGTTGCAGCGTCAGCTCCACCGATGATATTTAACTTGTCACCCAACTTACGATGAACATCTGCACCGGCATTACCAGCAAAGTTCAAGCCTTTGTTTTCCAACTCGGTCTTGGTGTTGTTGATCGTGTTGTTTAACTCAGTCTTGGTATCAGTAATCTGATTGGTTAACTGATCTTTAGTATTGGTGATCTGGTTGCCCAAATCTTTCTTCGCGTCATCTAACTTGTTGTTGGTATCAGTAATCTGGTTACCCAAGTCTTTCTTCGCATCGTCTAACTTGTTGTTGGTATCTGTGATCTTACCGTCTAAACCATCTTTAACATTGGTTAACTGGTCAACATTGACTGCATCTTTACCATTTACGCCATCAGCAACGTTGGTAATCGTTTTATTACCCGCGTTGATGCCATCTTTAGTGATGCTTGGACCATCTTTAATAGTTAAGCCGTTGTTGTTTAATACGCTGTCGCCAGTCGTGATGCTGTCGAACTTCGCATCTTTCAACAATTCAATCTTGATGCCATCTTCTGTGGTACGTGTGATCACGTTCTCACCGCTGGTCTTGTCTTCTGCTGTTGCAGCATCAGCGCCACCTACGATGTTTAACTTGTCACCCAACTTACGATGTACGTCTGCACCGGCATTACCAGCAAAGTTCAAGCCTTTGTTTTCCAACTCGGTCTTGGTGTTCGTGATCGTGTTGTTTAACTCAGTCTTGGTATCAGTAATCTGATTGGTTAACTGATCTTTAGTATTGGTGATCTGGTTACCCAAATCTTTCTTCGCATCATCTAACTTGTTGTTGGTATCAGTAATCTGATTACCCAAGTCTTTCTTAGCATCGTCTAACTTGTTGTTGGTATCTGTGATCTTACCGTCTAAACCATCTTTAACATTGGTTAACTGGTCAACATTGACTGCATCTTTACCATTTACGCCATCAGCAACGTTAGTAATTGTTTTATTACCCGCGTTGATGCCATCTTTAGTGATGCTTGGACCATCTTTAATGGTTAAACCATTGTTGTTTAGTACGCTGTCGCCAGTGGTAATGCTGTCGAACTTCGCATCTTTCAACAATTCAATCTTGATACCATCTTCAGTCGTACGTGTGATTACATTCTCACCGCTGGTCTTGTCTTCTGCTGTTGCAGCGTCAGCTCCACCTACGATGTTTAACTTATCACCCAACTTACGATGAACATCTGCACCTGCATTACCAGCAAAGTTCAAGCCTTTGTTTTCCAACTCGGTCTTGGTGTTGTTGATCGTGTTGTTTAACTCAGTCTTGGTATCAGTAATCTGATTGGTTAACTGATCTTTAGTATTGGTGATCTGGTTACCCAAATCTTTCTTCGCATCGTCTAACTTGTTGTTGGTATCAGTAATCTGATTACCTAAGTCTTTTTTAGCATCATCTAACTTGTTGTTAGTATCAGTAATCTGATTACCTAAATCAGTTTTGGTGTTATCAATTTTCTGGTCTAAATTGGTAATGTTTTGAGTATTCTCATTTACACGAGAATCAACATTTTTAAGCTGACGTACAGTCACTGCATCAGAGTCAGCAGAACCATCTTCAACATTGGTAATACGACGCTCTTTACCAGCAGAACCAACCGAGATTACACCATTTGACATTGATGCATCACGATTTGTCAGGAATGAGCTTCCTGTCGTTTCTGTCGCAACGGCATCTTGACCCAATGCAACACTATTTTCTGCCTCAACTCGGCTGCGTGCACCTAATGCAACACCACCGACAACCATAGACTGGGCACCTTGACCAACAGCAACGGCATTTTCTTGATCGGCAATCGCACCGCCACCAATCGCAGCAGAGTTTTTACCTGTTGCTTTAGCACCACCACCAACGGCAGCAGCATTTTCATTGCTTGCTTCAGCACCTTTACCAATTGCAGCAGCACTATCACCTTTTGCCTGTGCACCGCTACCAATTGCCGCAGCACCATTACCAGTTGCTGTAGCACCTTCGCCTGGTTTGTTACCAGAACCAATTGCCGTTGAATTTGTACCAGATGCAAGTGAGTTAATACCCATCGCCGATGCACCATCACCTGTAGCTTGAGCAACTGCACCAAATGCTGATGCACCTTTGCCTGCAGCATTCGACATTACACCAAATGCAGATGAAGCATCACCTGTTGCTTTAGATGTCATACCAAAAGCAGATGCAAAAGCACCTGTACCGACAGCCTGAACACCGACAGCTGTTGAACCATGTCCAGTTTCTGTAGTTGGATATTTACCAGCCTGTAATTTACCACCTGTAATTTCAGTGTATTTTTGGCTTAATTCAACATCACGAGCAATTTTGTCAACATCATCACCACCAATCGCTACAGATGAGTTACCACGTGCAATCACATCCGCACCAATCGCGATTGACTGGTCACCAATTGCTTTCGTCTGGTCACCAATTGCAATTGACTGATTACTATAACCTGGTGTCATCCCAGCAGCGCCTTTAGTTGAAGAGTTACGACCAATCGCAACATCACCACTACCCACTGTCTCGCTTGCATTACCGACAGAAATTGCTCCAACACCTGCGCCTTTTGCATGCGAACCGACAACAACAGCATCATAACCAGTTGCAACCGCTTCTACCCCTACAGCGATTGAGTTACGAGCTTTTGCACCATCATTTTCGTAGTTACCGCTTTGTACGCCATTATCATTTACGCTGACATAATGAGTACGTGCTGCTTTTAACTGGCCCACAGTCGCTGCGTCAGAATCTACCGCACCATCTGCTACATTTTGAATACGACGCTCTGCACCCACATCACCAACAGACAAAACTCCTGTTGGCGCGGCTTGTTTCGTCAAGAAACCTTCGCCCGTTGCTTGAGTCGCTATTGAATCTTTACCTAAAGCAATACTGTTTTCAGCTTCTGAACGTGCACCTTTACCAATTGCAACACCACCATCAAAAGCAGCTTCCGCTTGGTCACCAATTACAACGGCTTCATCTTTATTCGCTTTTGCGCCAGTACCAATCGCAACTGATTTTTTACCAGTAGATGCTGAGAATGCACCAATCGCCAAAGAGTTTTCTTGTGTTGCAACCGCCCCACCACCAAATGCAATCGAATCTTTACCCGTTGCCTTTGTCGCCATATTTTTTTGGTATTCTGCGCCCGCTTGACCAGCAACTGAACCTGCATTTTCAATATCTGGTGAACCAATTGCGATAGAACGGTAGCCTTCTGCTGTTGCAGAATGTCCGATCGCTAAAGAGCCTTTTCCAGTTGCGGCAGCAACGTTACCAAGTGCTTGTGCATAATCACCTGTTGCTGCTGATTGGCGACCAATTGCTAAAGAGGTATTACCCGTTGAAAGCGCAGCTGTACCAATTGCAACTGCTGCAATTCCTTTCGTAGTTGCATATGAACCAATTGCAGTTCCAAAGTTTTCCTCAGTGGCTGCACCAGTCCCGAGACTGATCGCGCCGCCCTGTTTCATTGCACCAGCAAATGCGCCAGTTGAATTATTGTAAGGATTTTGACGATTTGCGATATTAGAAATACCAGTACCTTGCGTTTTTGAACCACAACCAATTGCGATATCTCGAGTACCAGAGGTACTTGCCTCACCCTCAGAACATGTTCCTGAAATTGAGGTGCCCGATCCAACTCCTCCACCTATATTCTTTGCCGCAAACGCAGCAGGAGAAAAACTAATTGCCCCGACCAAAACAGCGGCGGTTAAATTTGAAATTTTAGATTTAGTCTTGGTTTTACTTTTTGCTAGTTCAGAGGTTGCAACCCATGCTCCAATAGATGCATTCCAAACCACTTTATATACTTTGTTCATAAAAATTCTCAGACGTTTACTACAGTTATTGATGGTCTAAAAATGCAAATGAGCATTTTTAGTGTCAGCGCTAAAAAAGAGCCGCGGATGCTAATAAACCCGAGTAAATTGGTAAAGATCTAATGAACACTTTTTTATCAAATGTGAGACTTAATTCTCACATTCATAAAAAATCATGTGAAATAAATTCATGATTTAATTTAAAAAATAATTTTATGTTTGTTTTTGTTTTTGTTTTGTTTCTTTTTACAAATAAAGTGAAAAGTAGAGCAAAAACTCCATAAAACAATAAAATTTAATATTCAATACCTAAAATTGTCATTAATTATTGGAATAAGTAATCAAAAAAACACTTATTAGCTGGAATAAAAATAACCACACCACTATAAATTTTTACTTATCAATCACAAAACCTTGGGTTTTAGATATTGTTTGCTAAATCGAGTATGATTCTTTTATCAAAAACATTTCTCCAACCTTATGGGCCAAGATTTAAAATTATTAAGAAAACAGCTACGCTTTAAAAGAAGACAACTCTCTTCTTATGAACAAAAGCAAGCTGAACAACAAGTTTTGATCCAGCTCAGAACATCCGTTCCCTTTAAAACTTCAAGAAAAATTGGGCTGTATTTACATGCCTTTGGCGAAATTCATACACGAAAAATTCTAAGGCTCTGTTTTCAACAAGGAAAACAGGTTTACTTACCCATGATCTGTAATATGAATCAGCGACTGGTCTGGATAAGAATTGATTCCAAACAGTATTTTAATCAACGTTTTTCACACCACCCTTTAGGTATGAAAGAACCCATGGCAAACCACGGTCAACATGTTTCACATCTCGATCTGCTGATTATGCCGTTGCTGGCATGTGATTCCTCAGGCACACGTATTGGCATGGGAGGCGGTTTCTATGACCGGACATTGGCAAGCGCTCAACGGCGACCCTACCGCCTTGGTCTGGCTCATGACTTTCAATATGTAGAACAACCTTTATTAAGACAAAAATGGGATCAGCCGCTCGATGGATTACTCACGCCTAAAAAACTCTATTATTTCAAACGCTAACTTGCTCTTTTTGTTATCACAGCCTTAAATCTTGAGTAATTTAGTCTTTTTTTTATATTTTCTAAGTAAAAACCCTTGTAATTTTTAAAATGCACATCACTATAAAAACATGGCAACACCGTTGTCACTCATTAGGAGTGCCCATGTCTGAATATATTTTAAATAATGAAACAAGCTTAGAGCCACAGGTTCCAAGTGTATTACCACTATTAGCGTTACGTGATGTTGTGGTGTATCCACACATGCAAATTGCGCTATTTGTGGGTCGTGAAAAATCGATCAATGCAGTGGATGTGGCTCGTAACAGTGACAATTTAGTATTTGTAGTTGCGCAAAAAGATTCGCTTACAGAAGAAATTGATCACGACAATCTCTATCAATATGGAACCGTGGCTAAAATCGTACAAGTCGTTAATCATGAGAATGATGAAAACTGCATTAAAGTACTGATTGAAGGTCTACATCGTTCTAAGCTAGAACGCATTATTGACGGAGAGGAATACTTAACAGCTGAACATCATTTAAGCCCAATGACATTGTCTTTGGATGAAGAGACCCAAGAAACTCGCTTAAATGAATTACGTACCCTTTTTGCTCAATATGCAGAAGCAAAATTACGTAATGCGCGTGAACTCGTCGCAGCAGCAAATAAAATTGAAGACTTATTGCAATTAATGTTCTTCGTTGCAACTCGTGTGCCTTTAAATATTGAAGTAAAGCAAAAATTTTTAGAGCACGATGAATTTGAAGCTCATTTGCAAGAGTTGATGAATTATTTGATGAATCAATCTGCTGAACAGCAAATTGAACAAACGCTGCACGACAGTGTAAAACGTCAGATGGAAAAGAACCAACGTGAATACTTTCTAAATGAAAAAATGAAAGTAATTCAACGCGAACTTTCCGATATGAATGGCGGGGCTGAAGATGACGTTGCAGAAATTGAAAAACGTCTAGCTGAAGCAGATTTACCTGAACACGTACGCAAAAAAGCTGAAGCTGAGTTTCGTAAACTCAAGGCAATGCAACCTGCTTCAAGTGAAGCCGCTGTTGTTCGCAACTATCTGGAAGTGATTTTAGATACGCCATGGAACAAAGCCAGCAAAGTTAGCATTAACTTGAATAAAGCTCAGGAAATTCTCGATACAGATCACTACGGCCTAGATGACGTTAAAGATCGTATTGTGGAATATCTGGCAGTTCAGTCTCGCGTGAAAAAACTCAAAGGCCCGATCTTATGTTTGGTTGGTCCTCCAGGTGTAGGTAAAACATCGCTTGGTGAATCTGTAGCAAAAGCAACAGGCCGTGAGTTTGTCCGTATGGCACTGGGTGGTGTACGTGATGAAGCTGAAATTCGTGGTCACCGTCGTACCTATATCGGTGCGATGCCAGGTAAGATCGTGCAATCGTTGACAAAAGTTGGTGTGAAGAACCCATTGTTCTTACTCGACGAAATTGACAAGATGGCACAAGATTATCGTGGTGATCCTGCATCAGCATTGCTTGAAGTATTAGATCCATCACAAAACAGTAAGTTCAACGACCATTATTTAGATCTTGATCTTGACCTTTCTGAAGTGATGTTCATCTGTACTGCAAACAGCATGAATATTCCTGAGGCCCTACTGGACCGTATGGAAGTGATTCGTCTACCGGGTTATACCGAAGATGAAAAAGTCAATATTGCTGAACGCTACCTTGTTCCGAAAGCAATCAAGAACAATGGTTTACGTACCAAAGAATTGACTGTTCATGAAGAAGCAATTCGTGACATCGTTCAACGTTATACACGTGAAGCGGGTGTTCGTAGTTTAGAGCGTGAAGTTTCTAAAATTGCCCGTAAAGTGGTGAAAGAAGCGGTAAGCAAAAAGTCGAAAAACTTACAGATCGACGTGACTTCTGCAAACCTTCCTGAATACTTAGGTCCACATAAGTTTGACTTTGGTATCGCAGAAGATGAAGCACAAGTCGGACGTGTAAATGGTTTGGCTTGGACGTCTGTCGGTGGCGAATTGCTGACAATCGAAGTTGCGGCTGTTAAAGGTAAAGGTAAATTCATTACGACCGGTTCGCTCGGTGATGTTATGAAAGAGTCGATTACCGCAGCAATGACAGTTGTACGTACCCGCGCTGATGAATTGGGAATTGAATCATCTCGTTTCGAAGAAACCGATGTTCACGTTCACTTACCTGAAGGCGCAACGCCAAAAGATGGTCCATCTGCTGGTTTAGCCCTTACGACTGCCCTTGTATCGGCATTCACAGGTATTCCGATTCGTCCAGATATCGCTATGACAGGTGAAACCAGTCTTGGTGGTCGCGCAATGCGTATTGGTGGTCTGAAAGAAAAACTTCTTGCAGCACACCGTGGTGGAATCAAACTGGTCTTCATTCCACAAGATAACGTTCGCGACTTGGCTGAGATTCCAGACAACGTGAAAGAAGGTTTAGAAATCAAAGCTGTGAAAAGCATTGATGAAATCTTACCTTTAGCGTTAACGGATACACCAAAGCCTTTACCAAAAACACCGATTGTGAAACCGGTGGAAGATGCAAAGGCAGCCCGTCACTAAACTGTGAGTTGCAATAAAAAAGAGAGCTTTGGCTCTCTTTTTTTGTTACACATTATGGTTGAAAAACAACCAATATCTTGCATAATAAAATAGAGTCGATAAAACAAAGATCAAATTTGGCTCAATGAACTCATTTTAGTGCCATCTGAACTCCAGACGGATGGCTCTTTGATCGCAGCTCATACTCATTTTGAGCTGCGTTTTTTATGGGTGATCTAAAATAAGCTTTTGTATTTTTTATGACAAGATAAATCCCATGTTTTGCCCTATGCAGGTCGGCAGCCTTTATAATGTGTAGAATTTGCCAAATAAGCCTTAGTTATGAAAATTCGCATTCTTACCATTGGTCAAAAAATGCCAGCATGGGTACTCACTGGATTTGAAGACTATTTCAAACGCATTCAGCCTTTTGTACAAACGCAGGTCATTGAACTTCCGATGGCAAAGCGTGGCAAAAATGATTCTGAAGCTGATATTTTGAAATATTGCCAAATCGAAGGTGAAAGTATTCTAAATGCGCTCAAGCCAAATGAAACCTTGATTGCTTTAGAGGTCGGTGGACGCGAACTCAGTACTGAAAAACTGGCAGATACCATGAAGCAATGGATGCTTGAAGGCAACGATATTGCGCTTGCCATTGGTGGACCAGATGGACATTCAGATGCGGTTCGTAAAGCAGCAGCTTGGCATTGGTCACTGTCTAAATTGACGATGCCCCACCCGATGGTTCGTATCTTACTCATTGAGCAATTATATCGTGCCATGAGTATTAACCATAATCATCCTTATCATCGGGCTTAAATACTGTTCTGATTTTAGAACAATATGTTGAAGTTTAATGGCTGTCACTGTCATCACTTTTTTGTCACGATAACCATGTCATTTTCACTAGGTGCACACACATGAACGCTCAGACCTTACCCGGACTATTTATCTCTCATGGTTCACCTATGCTTGCACTTGACCCAGAACAGGTTGGCCCAGCACTGCATCGTTTGGGTAGCAATCTGCCTAAACCAGAAGCCATTATTGTCATGTCTGCACATTGGGAAAGTCAGGCGCTGGAAGTCAGCACATCGACTCGACCAGAAACCTGGCATGACTTCCGTGGTTTTCCACCAGCACTTTATGAGATTCGCTACCCTGCTGCGGGCGCACCTCAGTTGGCCGAAGAAATACTGAAGCGATTTGCGGAGGCTGGTTTAGCTGCACATGCCAATAGTACACGTCCGCGTGATCATGGGGTCTGGATGCCGTTATTACACATGTATCCAGACGCAGATATTCCTGTGATCGAAATCTCGTTACCCATCCATATGAATGCCGATGATATTTATAAAATCGGACAAGTACTTTCACCTTTACGCGAACAACAGATTTTGCTGATCGGTTCAGGCAGTATTACCCACAACCTTGCCGAGCTTTCGTGGCAAGCTGATGCCGATGTACCCGTTTGGGCAAGTACTTTCCGTAATTCGGTTGTCAACAAACTCACACATCAGGATTATGATGCTGTGCTCGACTGGCCATCCCTCCCTTATGTTCAAAGAAACCACCCTTCTCTTGAGCATTTTGCGCCACTTTTCTTTGCCATGGGCACAGGTAATCGCTTCAACGTTGTCCATAGCAGCTTTTCAATGGGATCATTGGGAATGGATATTTACCGATTCGATTAAATATCAAACTACATCACATAAAAAACAAAATAGGCTTGCGTATAATATTAGCAAGCCTATAAATCCATTATATTTTTTAAAATTTACAAATAGAAACATTTAACGAACTTAATGCCTAAACGGATTACATGCTCTTTTTTTAAGAATACTTTAAGCTTATTGCTGTTATTTATTTCCCGTTGTTTTGAATATGAAAATTAAATATTTAGTTCTTGCATTACTTCCACTTTCTTTAATGGCGTGTCAAACAGTACAAAACGTGACTGACAACGTAATTTCACAAATTAATACAACTGCTGCAAAAAATTTGGCTGAATACAACTGGACTTACCAAGGTTCAAAAGCATCTAAACCTTTGGTTTTAGCATTTAGTGCAGACCAGAAACTTTCAATCCAAACGGGTTGTAACAACCAAGGCGGTACTTGGAAAGTTGAAGGCAATACCATTGTAACCTCTCCACTTGTATCAACCATGATGGCTTGTGCAGATGATTTAATGCAACAAGAACGTTTATCTTCTGATATTTTCAGCGAGAAAAAAGTACCATTTGAGATCAGCACTGTAAATGGTCAGGCAATCTTGACTGTTACTGATGGCAAAGGTCAAAAACACGTATTCACAGGTGCTAAAGTGACAAATAACAATGTATTGACTAACTATACATGGTCATATCAACCTGCTGACACAAAACGTCCAATCGTATTAAGTTTCTTGGCAAATGACCGTTTATCTGTAGATACGGGCTGTAACCGTCAAAATACTTCTTGGAAAATTGAAAACGGTGCGATCGTTACAGGTGACTTGGCTTCAACATTGATGGCTTGTGAACCTGCATTGATGAAACAAGAGCAGTTTGCAGGTGATCTTTTACAAAAACGTAAAATCGCTTTTGAAGTAAATGCAACGAATCCAGAGCAACCGACTTTGGTTATCGCTGATGCAAAAGGCCAAAAATATACATTTGTTGGTAAAATGACACCTGAAGCAAAATACCAGTCTGAAGGTAAAACTGTTTTCTTGGAAATTTCGCCAGAAACTAAATCTTGCACAGGCGTTGCTCCACAAACTTGTATGCAAGTTCGTGAAGTTAAATATGATGACAAAGGTTTAAAAACTTACGCTGACAAAAACTGGTCGCTTTACTACGGTCAAATCGAAGGTTTTGAGCACAATCCACAACAACGCGTAATTGTACGTGTGAAACGTTTTGACGTTCAAAACCCAGCTGCTGATCAATCAAGCATTGCAGACGTATTAGATATGGTTGTTGAACAAGAGATTGTTAAAAAACCATAATTTATACCTGTAAATAAAAAAATCCGATGTCTTAACATCGGATTTTTTTATGAAAAGTCCCGTTTGATGAAAGGGAAATTCTTAATAAATACCTTGTGCTAAAATTGCATCAGCAACTTTTACAAAGCCAGCAATATTGGCACCATCAACATAGTTAATTGAACCATCTTCCTGCGTACCGTATTTAACACAGTTACGATGAATCTCTTTCATGATTGCATGTAAACGCTCGTCCACCTGTTCAAAAGACCAACCTAGACGATTCGCATTTTGAGACATTTCTAGACCAGAGGTTGCAACGCCACCTGCATTTGAAGCTTTACCTGGTGCATATAAAATCTTCGCTTCAACAAACTTTTCAACAGCCTCAAGCGTTGATGGCATGTTGGCCCCTTCTGCCACGCAAATCACACCATTTGCCAGTAAAGTTGCCGCATCTTCCGCTTTTAACTCATTTTGTGTTGCACACGGCAAAGCAATATCCGCAGGAATATGCCAAGGTGTTTGACCCTCGAAATATTCGAAACCATGTTTTGAAGCAAATTCGGAAATACGGCCACGTTTTTCGTTTTTCAGTTCCATCACTTCATCAAGTAGTGCTTTGCTGAAACCATTTTTTAAATAGACTGTTCCGTTTGAATCCGACAAGGTCACAACTTTTGCGCCCAAGAACATGGCTTTTTCTGCTGCATATTGAGCGACATTACCAGAACCTGAGATCGAAACCGTTTTACCTGCAAAGCTTTGACCACGGGTTTTCAACATTTCTTCTGCAAAATAAACCGTTCCATAACCCGTCGCTTCTGGACGAGCCAATGAACCACCGAATGAAATTCCTTTACCAGTAAAAACACATGAAGTGTCATTGCTGAGCTTCTTCATCATACCGGTCATATAGCCAACTTCACGACCACCAACCCCAATATCCCCCGCAGGAATATCCGTATTCGAACCAAGATGACGATAAAGCTCCAGCATCAATGCCTGGCAAAAACGCATAATTTCTGCATCTGATTTACCTTTCGGATCGAAATCAGAACCACCTTTACCACCGCCCATGGGTAACGTCGTTAAGGCATTTTTAAAGGTTTGTTCAAAGCCTAAAAACTTTAAAATCGATAGATTCACTGAAGGGTGAAAACGCATTCCCCCTTTATAAGGTCCAATCGCTGAGTTGTATTGCACACGGAAGGCACGATTTACATGAGTTTGACCTTGATCATCCATCCATGAAACACGGAACTGGATCGCACGCTCAGGTTCAACCAGTCGTTCCAAAAGACCGTATTGAGCATACTTAGGATTTTTCTCAATGAACGGCCACAAACTTGTCATGACTTCTTCGACAGCTTGTAAAAATTCAGGTTGATTAGGATCTCTAGCTTTAACGTAATCGAGAAAGTCATTTAAGCTATTGTATTTCAATATTCATCCCCAAGTCAGTGATTTATCTTGGTGCGGAAAATGCACCAAAATAGAATATCGCATATATTTAATACAGATTACTATTCCATCACACTATTATTTTTTAGGCCAATTTATATATAATTAAAAATCAAAAACTTAATTAAATAAATGTTCATTATTTTTATAATAAATATTGCCGATATTGTCTAAAAATTAATGCCATATTCTGCTCACTTTCCTATTCGGTCAAAGCCAAGCATCAACAAATCGCACTAGAAAACACCAGTGTTCGCACTATTTTTAAGCAAAATCCAAAACACTATCTGTATAATTTTCCAACCTTGCTACGCCGTCATAAGTCATTATTTGCTATACTAAGCTCCCTGTTTTTTGCTTCATCCTCCCCATGTCACCATCTGCACAACATTCTCTTATTGTCCAAATAGATCAGCTATTACCACAAACACAATGTGGTTTATGCGGTCATCGTGATGGATGCTTACCTTATGCAAAATCGATTGCAGAAGGTGAAGAGGCAAATAAATGTGTGCCAGGTGGCCAGCCCGTTGCTGATGCATTGGCAGCACTGTTACAACGCCCGTCTCTACCCGCCGAGCCAAGTGTCTGGGAAATTCAGGAGGATGGTCGCCCACAGCGCATAAAAGCGATTATTCGGGAAGATGAGTGTATTGGCTGTACCAAGTGTATTAGTGCCTGCCCAGTAGATGCGATCATCGGCAGTGGTAAGTTGATGCACAGCATTTTGACCGATCTGTGTACAGGCTGTGAATTATGTATTCCACCTTGTCCAGTCGATTGCATTGATCTGGTGGCAGATACCAAACCCTTGCCAACTATAGAACAACGCAGTGTTGAACAGGATGATTTAAGGCATCGCTACTATGCGCATATTCAACGTGAAGAGAAACGTCGTTTAAGCCGTAAAGGACCCATTGTCCGTGCAGAAATTGATGTGGAATTCTTTGCCCAGTTTTCTCAGGCACTCAACAATGTTCCTGTGATTACGCTCGTGGATAAACCCAAAGAAACGCCAACACTGGATGCTAAAACCACGATTGAACTTGCCAAACTACGCACACAAATCAAGAAACTGGAAAAACAGTTGAGTGTACGTGTAGATGAGCAGAAACAAGCACAGTTACTGGCTTTACAACAACGTTTAAATGAATTGCAGGACATCTAAATGCCCGTTAAAAATATGACCAAAAAGCAGATTCAGACTTTTTTCGAACGTTTACGTGAGCAGCGGCCTCATCCACAAACTGAGCTGAACTATTCTTCGCCTTTTGAATTGCTTATTGCCGTTCTGCTTTCGGCTCAGGCAACCGATGTCAGCGTGAATAAAGCCACGGATAAACTCTATCCTGTTGCCAATACCGCTCAGGCTATTTTAAATCTTGGGGTGGATGGCTTAAAAGAATATATCAAGACTATTGGCCTATATAACTCTAAAGCCGAGAATGTGATTAAAACCTGCCGTATTCTTGTGGAGCAGTATCAAGGCAATATTCCAGAAACACGTAAAGAACTGGAAGCTTTACCTGGTGTAGGCCGTAAAACAGCGAATGTGGTACTGAATACGGCATTTGGTCAGCCGACCATGGCGGTCGATACCCATATTTTCCGTGTGGGTAATCGTACTGGTCTGGCGGTGGGTAAAAATGTGCTTGAGGTTGAAGACCGCTTGGTTAAAGTGATTCCGAAAGAGTTTATTATTGATGCGCACCACTGGCTGATCTTGCATGGTCGTTATTGCTGTATTGCGCGTAAACCGAAGTGTGGTGAGTGTGTGGTTGCTGATGTCTGTAACTGGCCAGACCGCTTTGAATTTGGCGCGAATAAAGCCATTACAATAAAAAACCTCAGTTAATCCTGAGGTTTTTTATGCTGTTGTAGTTTTGGATGTAGCTGACGTGTTTTACCGTTCAGTTTATTTTCCAAAGCCTGCTGTTTTTGCACATGACGTAACATTTTTTGGCTTTGATATACTAAAAACAACAGCAAAACCAAGCTGAAAATCACAACTAAAATCAGAACAACTTTTAGTAGCATAGCCCTTCTCCAAAATAAAAAGAGCCCTATATTCAGAGCTCTTTTATCATCTGCAATTCAGATTATTTGTCTAAAATTGCAAATAAATCGGCTTGAACGTTTTCGATCGGACGTAAACCATTCAGCTTATCGTAAGTCGGTGCATTTTCACCAGAAGCAGCACGACCTTGATAGAAGCCAACCAATTGCTCAGTTTCGCTGTGGTAAGAACCAAGACGCTTACGAATCGTTTCTTCTTGGTCATCTGGACGTTGTACAAGGTCTTCGCCTGTTTCGTCATCTTTACCTTCCACTTTTGGTGGATTGTAAACCGTGTGATAAACACGGCCAGATGCTGGATGCTGACGACGACCAGAAAGACGTTGAACAATCTCTTCATCTGGTACATCAATTTCGATCACATGATCAATACTGATGCCAGCTGATTCTAATGCTTCAGCTTGTGGGATTGTGCGTGGGAAACCGTCAAAGATACAACCATTTTCACAATCAGGCTGAGCAATACGTTCTTTCACCAAACCAATGATCAGTTCATCAGAAACTAAACCGCCTGATTCCATGACACTTTTTGCTTTTAAGCCAAGTTCAGTACCTTCACGAATTGCAGCACGGAGCATATCACCGGTTGAAATTTGTGGGATATTGTAGCGCTTACAGATCAACTGAGCTTGAGTACCTTTGCCTGCCCCAGGTGGTCCGAGTAAAATAATGCGCATAAAAGAACATCCTCATTTAAAAACAATAAATCTTAAATTGAGCAATATCATACAGAGTTATCGCTCAACCAACATCAAATTAATTATAAGAAAGCAACAAATAAGTGAATTAAACCAGCAAAGAAACCAGTCACTCCACCTAGTACAATTAAAATCCACTCATCTTCCTGAAAAGCAGGACGCAATAAATTCTGGAACTCTTTCGGTGTTAGTTCACGGATGCGGTCTCTAAACATTTGAAAGATCTTCTGCGCACGACTTGCATTCAGAGCTGGGTCACATACTGGTCCCATGGTAATTTCAATTGAGCGATCAATCAAGTCAGTCTTGAGTCTAGCATACTCTCTTGGACCTAATGAAAGCTGCAATGACGTTCTGACTAATGGGGTTTCCATGATTTCATTGATATGGCGCTTGACAATACGGCGTGTTTTGTCTTTTTTGCTACCATACATCATTTCAGTCATGATCGATTTTAAAGTAATTAAATCTTCCGTAACCACACTGGCAAATACATCCGAAACCTCTTCCTGACGCTTCATAAATGCACCTTGCACATTGTAGGTTCCAATCTTTAAGACAGGTACAATCCACGGGAATTTACGGTCTTTGGTCAAGCGGAAGATCTGTGGATAGCGAATATAGTGCGGTTCAATCGGATTGAAGACCATCCAGATCGCAATCCAGTTGGTCAAAAAGCCCCAGATTGCAGCCCAGAATGGAACGGTCCAGTGCCACGGCACCACAAACCAGACAATCATCTGGAAAATACCAAAGAACATACCAATTAACGCACTGATATGCCAAATAAAGTTGATCTCTTTCTGCCCTACTTTCAGGAACATGCGCACCATTAAACGGCGATCACCTTCCATCTGGCTCACCACCATTTCACGCATATCGACCAGTGACTCCACGTTCATGGTCAGCTCAGTCACAAGTTCCCTTAAGGTATTGGGTAATTGTTTATGCGCTTGTGCATAGATACGGCGTTTAATTGAATAAGGCAGGTTTTCCCAGAGCACAGCATTTCGGTCGATCATGACCTCATCAATCAGGTGTTCAAGCTCAAAACCAACTTGTTCACCAATAATCATGGCCATATCTTCAGGATCCATTGCTTCCAGAAACTCTCGCAATGATCCCAACTTAGATAAAGTATTATCGGTAATGATGCCTGAAATACGTCCAGCTTTACGCGGCACGATCCCTTGCCAACCTACAGGTAATGGGCCTAAATGGAATCCCCAGAAATTAATTGGGTAAAATACCATTTTCAGTGCCATCCACACGTGCGCCCAAGTTACAAAGGCGGTCACTGGAATGATACTTAAGACTGCCAGATGGTCAGGTCGATTTAAGAAAATCTGCCACAATTCATTGACGTAATCAAACATGCATGACTCTCAGAATTATTGATACATGATGGCTTATAAAAGAATAAATCTGCATTTCCCTCTTATAAACCAAAACTTAAGGTGTAAGAAAACTGGAGCACAGGTTGTGCTTTTTTCACAGTGTTGCCATCCCCATCTTCTAATTTTTCACGTACTCCGGCGCCAACACTGAATGTACTAATTCGTTCATTGTTCAGCCAGACATATGCAAGATCCGCACCCACGCCTAGATTGGCTTTTTGTTTACCACCATAATTTTTACTGTCTAAATGGCCCGCATAGACCCCAACATAATAACCATTTTTATCTGTACCCGTTAAATAGTACGGATAGCGAAAGCCGACCTGTCCACCAATTTCATTGTCGTCATTTAAAAATGCACCCGCTTTCGCATAGGCAATTCCATAAGGATTTACCCATTCTAAATTGCCATGTAATAATTTTTTAGTAAAACCCGCCCCGACATTCCATGTTGACACGTTTGCATCTTTCAATTTTGGTTCAGGCATAAATGGATTATCATCCGCATGTGCTAAGCCTGTAAGTGTTAAAACCGATAATAAAAGGCAAATTTTTCTCATTATTTTCTCCATTTTCCCTATGTGTGTATTGGAAAATCCTATTTCGAATAGTTTGTGACTTTAACAGAATTATTTTGCTTCTAATATACAAGACCCTATAATTTTAATGTCTACAAAGTCAAAAGCTGTCGCATGAACAATTGCATGAATTGTTGAAAATTCTACAGTATGTTCATGCAACTTACGTTAAAATATTCCGTCTTTGTATTCTCTCACCCCTGCAATTAAGTCGGCACCCTATGAAACAGCACTTTCCTTTAAAAAACATGCAACAAGAAAAGCGCATTTATAAGGGTCGAATCTTCTTTGCTATCTTTCTGGTGGCCTTTTTTCTACTGTTATTGATTTGTCGTTATGCATATTTACAGATTGTTCATTACGATGATTTTACAACAGCATCAGATAAGAACCGAATTCGCTTACAACCACTCGCGCCTGCCCGTGGTTATATCTATGATCGTAATGGGGTTTTGCTCGCCGATAATTATCCTGTTTTTACGGCAACCTTAAGTCGTGCCGATGTCAGCGATATTGATGATACGCTTACTCGTTTGATCCCAATTTTAAATCTCAGTCAGGAAGACGTTGACCGCTTTAAAAGCCGCGTAAAAACAGCACGAAAAACTGAGCGTCTGGCAATCAAATTAAACCTGACGGAAGCAGATATCGCGAAATTCAGTGAAGTGAAATATGCTTTTCCTGGGGTAAAAATTGAAACGCAGATGACCCGCTACTATCCGCATGGCGAACTTTTTGCCCATGTTATTGGATATGTTGGACGTATTAACGATAAAGAACTCAAATCGATTGATAAGGACTTATACGCGGGCACTAACCTGATTGGTAAAATCGGGGTCGAAAAAAGTTATGAAGACTTATTACACGGCACGCCGGGTTATGAATCTGTTGAAGCAGATGCCCATGGTAATGTGCTACGTAATTTAGGACGCCAAAACCCTGCACGTGGTAATGATCTGTACTTATCAATTGACTATGGTCTACAAACGATTGCTGCACAGCAATTAAAAGATCGCCGTGGTGCAATTGTAGCCATGGATCCACGCACAGGTGAAATTCTTGCATTGGTCTCTAGCCCAAGTTTCAATCCAAACTTATTTGTCACTGGGATTAGTACAAAAGACTATAGCGGTCTGCGTGACAACCTCGACCAGCCACTCTACAACCGTGCAGTTCAAGGGGCTTACCCACCTGGCTCAACCATTAAGCCAATGTTTGGTTTAGGCGGCATTCACTATGGTCTGGTCGATTGGGGCACCGCTATTTCAGATCCAGGTTACTTCTCTCTACCTGGCGACAGCCATCGCTTCCGTGACCATAAGAAAAGTGGACATGGTTCAGTCAACATGCACAAGGCACAAATCGTTTCCTGTGATACCTATTTCTATGTTCTGTCCTACCGGATGGGCATTGAAAAAATGAATGACTGGATGCGTCAGTTTGGCTTTGGTGAAAAAACAGGTGTCGATTTACCAAGTGAAAGCTCTGGTCTCTATCCAAGCCCTGAATGGAAAATGCGTACCCGTAAGTCGAAATGGCTCAAAGGTGAAACCATTTCCGTCAGTATTGGACAAGGTGCATTTACGGCAACACCATTACAACTTGCCATGGCAACTGCAATTACTGCCAATAAAGGCTCACATGTTACACCACATGTATTAAGAGAAACCAAAGGCGCCAAAAAGTTTGCTGTACACAATGCGCCTGATGGCAAAATCCAGTTTAACGGCACAGACCAAGACTGGACCAATATGCATGATGCAATGGTTGACGTGATCCAGTCAGGTACAGGTCGCGGCATCAAAGGTGGTTTGCAATACTCGATTGCGGGTAAAACGGGTACGGCGCAGGTGAAGAGTATCGCACAAGGGAAACGCTATAACGAAGCGGCCCTTTCATCTCGACAATGGGACCATGGTCTGTTTGTTGGCTTTGCACCTGCGGATAATCCAGAAATTGCGATTGCCGTCGTTTGGGAAAATGGTCGACACGGTGGTTCCGCCGCACAGATTGCCCGTCCAATCTTCGATTACTGGCTTGTAACGCGCAAAAAGAATCCACTTCGCCCAGCCAATCATCAGGTGAGTGGTGGCTTAATGACCGCAGGAATCAAGCCAGGTGAGTTATCGATGGCAAACGCGGCAGCAGCACAAAATGCAGCACCCGCTTCAAGCCCTGTAGCCACCCCACCTGCTGCGACACCTCCAGCAGCGACTCAATCCGCAGATGATGGAGTAACTGAATAATGAAAAATCAATTACGAATTATTGGCGGTGAATGGAAACGACGCACACTACCATTTGCAACTATTGAAGGCTTACGTCCGACACCTGACCGTGTCCGTGAAACCTTATTTAACTGGTTAATGTGGGATATTCAAAATGCACAGGTTCTAGACTTGTGCAGTGGTTCTGGTGCCTTGGGCTTTGAAGCCCTTTCACGTGGTGCTGCCAAAGTCACCATGATTGAACCGAATCCAACGCAAGCACGTTTTTTAAAAGATAATATTCAACTGTTAAAAGCTGAAAATTGTCAGTTACTGGTCACAACAGCCCAGCAAGCTTTAAGCAAATTAAAAAACAGCTTTGATGTGGTCTTTCTTGATCCACCTTATAGCCTTGATTTATGGCAAGAACTGGCTGAACTGGCTGATCCAATGATTCATCCGAATGCCTATATCTATGTTGAGGCAGATCGTGACTTAGCTCAACTGAAACTTCCTGACAGTTGGCAAAAAATCAAAGAAACCAAAGCGGGTATGGTTAGAGCAGGCTTATATCAAAAAGTGGTTTAGAAAATACTCAGCCAGAAAAACCGTATCATTTGTCCACGATCAAAGGGGAAACTGGACAAATATTCATAACCAATTCGATTACGAAAATTGAGCTGATAAGCGATGCCATAGCCCACTGAAATCGAGAAATCGTCTAATGACAGGCTGGTGGTATCACCCGTTAGCATTTTATGGTTAAACTGATTGGTCTGGTAAGCGGTGTGGTTATAGACACGCCAACGTTCGTTCTGAAAAAACAGATTATGCAAAACTGAATAATCTGTTTTCATTTGCGGATAGGCGGCGTCAAACATTTCCTCGCGATCATCATGGATCGGCTCAAAAAAATCATAATCTTCTGCATTCGACCAGCCAGATAGACCAGCCAGCAGACAGAATAAAAAAATATGCTTAACGCGCATCATCACTTGTATTACTGATAACCCCTCTTTAGGATACCGCTAAAAGTTATTTTTTATCAAGCAATTAAAACTTGTTCTACATTTAAACTGTTCAACTTTATCTTCCCTTCAATCATTACACCTGCCCCTACCTTAACGCAGCCCTTGTTTGCTATAGCGAAATCATGCAAAAGATGTATAAAATTTTTTAATTTTTATTCTGTTAGACATAAATATTTAATTTATAAAACTAAACTTCTATACAATAATAGCCGTCTTTAAAATCTCACTTTATCTATCATGAAACTTTTGTACGTATTCCTCGCCACCTTAAGCTTAACCGGTTGTATCTTTGGAAAATCAAGCGAGGTAAAACGTGCCGAGAAAGTCTTACAAAATTTTGAATGTAATAATATTGAATCTAGCGAGTTAGCAACTTCTTCTATTTCGACTTTTTATCAACAATCTTTGGCTGCCAATAAAGAAAAGGCTGCCTCTTATATTGAACAATATAAAAATGGTGAAGATCTCTTTGACATTCCCCTAGATGAAGTTGTACAACAAAAATATCAATTATATATACAAGCGTGTCAGGCACTTGGCGGGATATCTACAACAAAACAGCCTATTGCTGTAGCTTCTACAGAGTAAGGGAAATACGCTTTGCCTGATCGCGTTTAGGACGTGACATGATAGAAAAACAACTGACATTAAAACATTATCTTGGGCTTGCGCTCATCGTACTTGTGGTTGCTATTGCAAGTATCCATCCACTTGAGTTTGAGTCGTACCTGTTACATCAGGCAGGTACGCTTTTTATGTTGATTGCCCTGCTGATTGCATTCAAGAAAATCGGCCTGAATTACTTCAGTTTCTGCTTATATTTAGTGTTTCTGTTTATCCATATTATTGGCGCTCACTACCTCTATTCCTATGTACCCTATAATCAATGGATCCTCTATTTTTTCAACTTTGACTTAAATCAAAGCATGGGCTGGTCACGGAATATGTATGATCGGCTAGTTCATTTTGCTTATGGACTGCTGCTCTATCCTTTTATTTATCGTTGCTTTCAAGTCTGGCTACCCAATACTAAACCTTTCTCCCTCTTCCTGCTTGTGATCCAGTTTGTCATGGCGTCCAGCGTATTTTATGAGCTCCTTGAATGGGGTCTTTCTATCGGTTTATCGCCTGAAGATGCAGAAAACTACAATGGTCAGCAAGGTGATATGTGGGATGCACATAAAGATATGTTTCTAGCAACAATTGGCGCGATCCTGACGGGAATTATTCAACTGGTAAAACAAAAGACGCTTATTGAAAAATAAGCGTCTTATTTCATCTGTACATTGATTAGATAATTGAATGCTGTAATACATCCAACTGGTCTAAAGGATCTGTCCTGATGGTTTGGGCAAAATCAAAACTTTCGACATTATGACTGCTTGAGCCTGTTGCAGTGGTCGATGGTGTTTGAGTCGAAATAATTTGATTTAAGACATCGTCCACCTGACTGCTTAATTGCTCAGGAACAGACAACAATTCATTTAGGTTTAACTTTTCTGCTGAAGATGAAGGAGATGCAGCCACCTGTTTGGCTTGAAAAGCATCCAGATTGATGGAGTCAACCAATGAAGCTTGTGCCACAGCAGATTCTGGAGCTTCGCTTTGTAATGATGCTGTTGTGGTTGGGGCAACAACATTAAAGCTGAATCCATCACTCATTTCACTGATATTACCCGCAGCATCAGTCTGGGTTAATGTGATCTTATGTGCACCTAATCCCAGCTCTTGGGTAAAGTTAAAACTCCATTTCCCATTGTCCCCGACTGTTACAGTACCCACGGGTTGACCATTATCATAAATCGTCAGCACCGCTTTTGCTTCACCAATGCCCGATAGTGTCGGCTTGGTATCATCGGTATTTGCACCCGCAGCAACTGCGCCTTTTACAGGCCCCACATCATCAGTGACGGTTTGCAAGACAGGCTTATTGGGTGCAATGGTATCTTTGGCTCCCAGCACATCGGTGGCATCTGAACGATTGCCAGCCGCATCAATGATGTACACTTTACCTATATTTTTATCAGTTAAAGCTGGAGATATGGTGATAGTAAATTTCCCATCAGCTCCAACCGTACCTGTCCCAATCGTTTTACCATCCGGGCCCTTGATTTCAACTTTACTATTTGCTTCAGCGATACCTGTTACGGTGTCACCCGCTGCGTTAATCTGAGCTGCGGCTTTATCTGGCGCTATGGTGTCTTTACCTGCGGTGATTTCAAGAGGTTTTGAGACGTTGCCAGCTGCATCTTCCAGTACGACAGAACCCTTTTTATCGGCAGCTAAAGCAGGTGACAGGCTAATCTCAAACTTGCCTTGTGCATCTGTAGTACCACTCCCAATCACCTGACCATCCGCATCTTTAATTACAACTTTGCTATTGGCTTCCGCCCGACCTACGATTGAAGTCCCTTCTTTATTCACTTCAACTGTCGGTTGATCAGGTGCAACTGTATCTTTGCCCGCAAAAACTTTTGAAGGTGTCGATTTATTTCCTGCCGCATCTTCTGCAACAACAGTTCCGCCCTTCTCGCTGGTCAATGGAGGTGAAACTTTAATCGAATATAAACCCTGTTTATTTGCGGTGACGGTACCAAGCAACTTGCCATCTGCATCATAAATAGAGACTTTGGCATTGGCCTCAGTCTTACCCGTTACGATAGTTCCATCCGCATTGAGCTGGGCGGTAGGTGCATCTGGTGCAATGGTATCCTTATTTCCCGTTACTACAGCCATCTTTGAAGCATTTCCAGCGCTATCAATCGCGGTTACTCCAACCCTGCCGCCATTAACTAAAGGCTGATCCAGCTTGATCGAATAATTGCCTTCTGCATCAGCTTGTCCAGTTGCAATCACCTTACCTGTAACATCTTTAACTTCAATTCTGGCATTTGCTTCAGCTTTTCCTGTGATGGTCTGTGTATCAGCGCCTAAAGTTGCCGTAGGTGTGTCTGGCGGTGTTAAATCAATCGGTTTGTTATTGTTGTTACTGTCTTTTTTATCGTCATCATCATCTTTGACAGCCAGTAAATATAACCCTTCTGCTGCTAAAGCGACCAATCCTGCTTTGAGCAATTGCGATTTGGTAATGCCTAAGTCTTCTGCACCATCTGACGTTGCGATCGTCTGTGAAGGTGGCTGTGTATAAGCAAATTGAGTCAGTTGTGTTGTCGGCACATAACGGACAAACTGGCCCGAATCATCAAATTGAGCAATGCTATAGCTTCCGTCTTCTTCAGGAAAAGCCAAAGTATGTTCAGTGACATTTGCATCAGTATAAAAATCACTAATAATGATTTTTTCACCGTTTTTTAGTGTAATGACAAGATCATTACCTTGTTTCATAATAGATTTGATATCGTCCTGATTTACACTAATCTGGACAATCGAAGGCTGATCTAGAATGATCGCTTTTATTTGTCCATCTTGTAAAATATTCGAATTTTTCTTCGAAGAAACGACAACTCTTGTCATTTTTATGCTCACTTATCAATTATATTTTTATCTATTTGTCGATTAATGAATAGTTAAGTAATTCATCTGCATTTAAAATATCAAAACATTCTCTGAACAACAATCTATTCAATCGCTTTTGTTCTGTTTAATTTAAATTGACCATGCGTTCAAAAAACAGACTATAAAAAATAACCTATATTTTTAATTCATATAAAAAAACCAGCCTCACCAGACTGGTTTTCTTTAAAACGCTTCAATTAGAATTTTGGATCACGCATTTGGACAAGCGTGCTGTTTGCTTTCGCAAGACTATCTGTAATTTTATTCATTACAGCTGGAACCAAACTCTCAGCCATTTGCGCAGCTTGTAAACCGAGCTTTTCGCCAAAGGTTGGGCGTTTACGCGTGTTAATTACATAGATATCATGTTTTGGCAGTAGGCTCAGCAAGTATTCGTCTGAAGTCTGTAAGGTATCAACCAGATTCAACTCGCGCGCATCCTCGCCATACCAGTGCTCACCTGTTGCGACTTTTGCAACATCCAGTTGTGGACGATATTTCTCTACAAAGTGCTTAAATAAAGCATGCGTTTGCTGTAACTCTTCTTCGAACTTCGCCTTACCTTCTGGCGTGTTTTCACCAAACATGGTAACAGTACGTTTGTATTCGCCTGCGGTGTACAGTTCAAAATCAACATTGTGTTGTTTTAACAAACGATTAAAGTTAGGAACTTGGGCAACCACGCCGATTGAACCTACCACAGCGAATGGTGCCGAGATGATTTCATTAGCAATACACGCCATCATATAGCCGCCACTCGCTGCAACTTTATCTACGCAGATCGTGACATGAAAACCCGCATCACGTAAACGCACCAGTTGGGCTGCTGCCAGACCATACCCATGTACCATACCGCCTGGACTTTCCAGACGAACAACAACGCGGTCATGTCCAGCTTTTGCAGTTGCCAAGATCAAGGTGATTTCTTCACGAATCGTATCAACGGCAGAGGCTTGTACGTCTCCTTTAAAATCGAGTACGTAAATTTTTTGATCATTCTTACGACGAACTTTTGCTTCTTTGGCAAGTTGTTGCACCAGTTGCAGTAATTCCAAACGAGAAGCTGTTGTTTGCGCAATTTTTTTTCTTTGTTCATTCACACGAGCATTTAAATGACTAATACGAATTTCAGCGGGAAATTTAGGTAAATGGAATAACATACAGTAATGCTCTATAAATTCGGCTTTATCCATCTAAGATGTGGCCTGCTGAATAAAAATTCAATAGTGAATTTGAAAAATAGATTTATTTTCATTTATATAATAAAAAAAGAGCCCGTAGGCTCTTTGATTGATCTGGGTTTTATTAACCAAAACGACCTGTAATATACGCTTCAGTCAATTGATGGTCAGGTTGAGTAAAGACTTTCTCAGTCGAGTTTACTTCGATCAAATCACCCAAATGGAAGTAAGCGGTACGGTCAGAAACACGTGCCGCCTGTTGCATCGAGTGAGTCACGATTGCAATGGTATATTGCTCTGAAAGTTCTGAGATCAGTTCTTCAATCTTTGCTGTCGCAATTGGATCAAGTGCTGAACATGGTTCATCCATCAAAATCACTTCTGGACTTACTGCAATAGTACGTGCAATACATAAACGTTGCTGTTGACCACCCGACAAACCAGTACCTGGCTGACTTAAACGATCTTTGACTTCTTCCCATAAGCCCGCTTTACGCAAGCTGTTTTCTACGATTTCTTCCAAATCATATTTGTCACGCGCCAAACCATGTAATTTAGGGCCATATGCAACATTATCAAAAATAGATTTCGGGAATGGGTTTGGCTTCTGGAATACCATACCCACTTGTGCACGAAGTAAAACAACATCAAGATTTGGATCATAGATATCTTGATTATCGAGTGTCACCTTACCCGTTACACGACAGCTATCAATTGTGTCATTCATACGGTTTAGGGTACGTAAGAAAGTCGATTTACCACAACCTGATGGCCCAATGAATGCAATTACTTCATTTTGGTAAACATCTAGGTCAATTCCTTTGATTGCCTCAGTTTCACCATAGTACACATGAACATCTTTGGTACTGATTTTCACTTCACTTGTCTGAGGTTTCTTAGTTGAAGCCGCCGTTTCGAACTGAGAGACAAATGCAGTATTTGATTGCTTAACTTGCGCTTCAGATGACGTAAATTCTGTTTGCTGTGGATTCACTGATTTATCCTTTTCTACGGCGTTCATAATATCAATCGTATTCATTGTACTCTCCTCAATTACCAACGCACTTCAAATTTCTTACGGAGCCAGATAGCAAGGCCATTTAAACTGATCATGAGTGCAAGTAACACAATAATCGCTGCTGCTGTACGCCCTTCAAAGAAGTTACGTAATTCATTACCTTGCCATAAATAAATTTGTACAGGTAATGCAGTCGCCTGATCTAATGGCGTTGTCGGAATACTTGCAACAAAGGCACTCATACCAATTAATAATAATGGAGCCGTTTCACCCAATGCTTGCGCTACCCCAATAATTGCACCAGTCAGAATCCCTGGTAAAGCTAAAGGCAGAACATGATGGAAAATAGTTTGAACCTTTGAAGCCCCGAGACCCAAAGCGGCCTGACGAATCGAAGGAGGTACTGCTTTTAACGATGCACGCGTGGTAATGATCACAGTTGGCAGAGTCATTAAGCTCAGTACCAGACCACCCACTAGCGGTGCAGATAATGGTAAATGCATCCAGCTAATAAAGATCGCTGCACCCAACAAACCAAACACGATTGAAGGAACAGCAGCCAAGTTGTTGATGTTAACTTCAATAATATCGGTCATCATGTTCTTTGGCGCAAACTCTTCAAGGTAGATTGCACTTGCAACACCAATCGGAATAGAGATCACAATCACGATCAGCATCATGAACAGTGAGCCCATGAATGCACCCGCTAAACCACTGGTTGCAGGAGAACTACGAGAGTCTGGGCTAAAGAATAAATTGGTATTAAAGGTATTTGTTATAACGCCTTGTGCTTTCAATTTATCTGCCAGCTGACGAACCTCTGGGCTTAACTGTTGTTGATCATCAGGTAAAGAGCGATCAATATTTCCTGCTAACCAGACGTCAACATTCGCATCTGCCAAAAATTTAATTTCTTTTTTGGTGCCAATTAAAGATGGATCTTTAAGCACCATATCACGAAGACGATAGGTTTCAGAGCTGGTATACAAACTGCTTAACTCGTCACGTTGAGATTCTAAAGCCTTATCTTTAGCAACAACGCCATTCACGATCAAAGCATCCCAATCCACCATGCCCATCTCTGTTTGCCAAGCCACCATACGCTCTTCAAAATGCGCGGGTGTTTCACCTGCTGTTATTTTTGGTTTTGCACCCGCATTGATAATTGCTGGATCGAAATATACAGGTACAGTTAGACTATTTTGCCAAAATGCTGGTAAGCCCTTACTTAAAATACTACCGAAAAGTAAAGCGACAAAAGCAAGACCAATCACAACCGCAGCAAAACCAGAAAAACGGAATGCCTTTTCCTGACGATGACGCTTAGCCAAAGAGCTCTGGATTTTTCTTTTGCGCTGTTCACGTTGTTCAGCAGCTACTTTTGGATCTAACGCATCCATAGAACTTGTATTTGATGAACTCATTCGTATTGCTCACGATATTTACGCACGATATACAGTGCAATAATGTTTAGACCCAAAGTAATGACAAACAACGTTAAACCTAGAGCAAATGCCACTAGAGCTTGCGGGCTGGCAAAGTCAGTATCGCCAGTTAATTGGTTCACAATCGTTACGGTAACTGTCGAAACGGCTTCTAATGGATTCACATGCAGTAATGGACTATTCCCTGCTGCTAATACCACAATCATAGTCTCACCAATCGCACGAGAAGCGGCCAACAGGAATGCCCCAACAATTCCGGGTAAAGCCGCAGGTAAAACCACTTGGCGAATAGTTTCAGACTTGGTTGCCCCTAAGCCCAAAGAACCATCACGTAATGCACGTGGAACCTGTGTAATAATGTCATCTGAAAGTGAAGAAACGAATGGGATAATCATGATTCCCATTACAAAGCCTGCGGTCAGTGCACTGGTCGCATTGATATGTAAGCCGACTTGTTCACCTAACATTTTGAAGAACGGGCCAATGATCATTAAGGCAAATACACCGTAAACAATCGTTGGAATACCCGCTAATACTTCAATCGCTGGTTTTGCCCAAGCACGTAAACTAGGAGACGCATACTCTGCTAAATAGATCGCGATCATCAATCCGACTGGTACAGCAACAAGTAGTGCGATACCACTCACCATTAAGGTACCCCAGATTAAGGGCAAAATGCCGTAGCTTCCTTCTGCGTTACCAGATGTACTAAAGCCTGGGCTCCATTCGGTACCAAAGAAGAAATCAAAAGGACTGACGAAACGGAAAAAGTGCAATGCTTCATTCAGCATAGACAGCACGATACCAATCGTGGTCAGGATCGCGACGCCAGAACACAAAATCAAACCGACATTAACTGCCTTTTCAACTTGGTTACGTGCGCGGAATTGTTGACTAACATGACGTTTTGCCCAAACCAGACCTGCCAATCCAGCACTAATCACAACGGCCAATTTGGCAAAAGAACCAATCGTCTGGAATTTTGAAAGCTCTTGTGCTGCTGCTAACTCATAAGCTGCTGGCTGATCAGTTACCCCGAAACCAGATGCGAGTGCTTGCACACGACCGGTTAATACATCACGTCCAGCCGCATCTAAGGTTGAACTTACAGAAGCAGGGATATTATTAAAAATAATATGTTGTAAAACACTTGGTTCAACCAAGTTCCAAATAATCAAAATTAAAAAAGCAGGAACACCACACCACAGCGCAACCAATGCCCCATAATACCCTGGACGAGAATGTAGTGCTGCTGAGTTATTTCCCTTACCTGCTAGGTTACGGCTTTTGCTCAGCCCGATTTGATATGCAATTGCCACAAGGGCTAATAACACACCGATAAGTAGCAGATTCATGTAATCTCCACTGTTTTCCCAATTTTCATGATTTGAAAAAACTTAGCTAGACAAAAAGGCTGATGAACCTAAGTCTCACCAGCCTCCCTTTTAACAATATTATTTAACTGATTTACCCGCTTTGAAATCAGCTAGGATTTTTGCACGCTCTTTATCGCTTAAAGGAATCAAACCAGCTTTTTCTAATTTAGAACCTTTACCAGAAATTTTCTTGTTCAAGAAGAATTCTGCAAATTGTGGCAAGCCTTTGATTGATTTCAAGTGTTCGCCTTTCACGTAGAAGAATAATGGACGAGAAACAAGGTAGCTACCATCCAATACTGTTTTTTCTGAAGGTGTTACACCATTTACTGTCGCTACGCGTAATTTATCGCGGTTTGAGTCATAGAAACCTAAACCAAATACACCCACAGCGTTTGGAGAAGTTTTCAAGCGAGCCAATGTTTCAGTATAGTCGCCAGCAATCTCGATCACACGGCCATCTTTACGGAAAGTTGAACATGCTTTCTTCTGGTCATCTTTACTTAAGTTTTTGTAGTAATCAAATGCTTCACAGCCCGCATCAACCATTTTCTCTTGGAAAACTTCGCGTGTACCGTGGTTAGAAGCTGGGATCACTAAAGTGATCGCTTCATTTGGTAATGATTTATCAATTTGATTCCAGTTTGTATAAGGGTTTGGAACCAATTTACCGTTTGAAGGTAATTGTGCAGATAATGCCATGAAGACATGAACTGGTTTTAATTTATACGCTGCTTTTTTAACATTTGAAGCGAATACAATACCGTCGTAACCCACTTTGATTTCTTGTACTTGGTTTACGCCAGATTTTTTACATGTATCCAATTCTGAATCTTTAATTTGACGTGAAGCATTTGCGATATCAATCGTGTTATCGCCAACACCTTGACAGAATTGTTTCAAACCACCACCAGTACCGCCTGAACCGACAACTGGTGCTTTAAATTGAGGGAAAGTGTTGCCAAACTCTTCAGCAACAATACTTGCAAATGGTAATACAGTAGATGAACCAGCAATTTGAATCGTATCACGAGCTGCATTTGCAGTCGTTGCTACAGTTGCCCCAGATACAGCTAATGCAATTGCGATGTGACGTGGATTTAAGCGCATTCTGTTTTCTCTCATTAATGCAATTTGATTTACAACTCTTTTCAAGTTAAGTGTTGTACTTTGGTTAACTGCATTTTGAGCAGATAATATGACAATTAAGTGACAACTTTATGACGCTTTTGTGATGGTCATTTTTTACCATCTATTTTTAGCATGTGGTCCGTCATAAAATCGTATTCCAGCTTTCACATTTGTCATCAATAATGAAAATTAAAAACACAAACCATTAATTTAATTAAAATTTTTAAGAATCAAAAAATCTCAATTAACAAAAAGCATCTTGGGTTAGAAAGTTAGTTTATATATGTTTTATGACAATTCTCTATAAAAAAGGACAGATACAATGCCAAATCCTGTCACAATTGAAACACAAATGATGATTCGCAAACCTGTTTCTAAGGTATTCGAAGCATTCATTGATCCTGAAATTACCTCAAAATTCTGGTTCAGCTCATCCACAGGCAAACTCGAACAAGGTCATACAGTGACTTGGACATGGGAGAAGTACCAATTTTCTACAAAAGTCATGGTGACAAAAATAATTGCGAATGAATTGATCCAGATCCAATGGGGTGAACCCAGCAGTACCGTGGACTTTAGATTTGAAAAAATAAATGAAACGCAAACCTATCTTAGAATCCAGAACTACAATATTGCCTTACAGGGCGATGAACTCATTGCTTTTATTATTGATAGTACTGGCGGTTTTACAACAGTATTGGATAGTTTAAAAGCTTATCTTGAACATGATCTTCAACTTAACCTTGTGCATGATAAGTTCCCGCCTTTTTGATGCTCTCTCATTATTGTTGAAAATAGGTCATGCATTGGCATGCACTATTTGCATAATGCAATGCTGAAGCATATTGATTGATCAGACCAAGAAAGATTGTGTAGGTACGATTCGCTTTATCATTTTATCCACTAATGATTAAGCCTGCTTTTCGATTCGACGATCCACATATTCCATATAGCCACGCCCTTCAATCACGTGTTCTTTATAGACGCCTTCATAAAAATATCCCCCCACATAACCATCGCCAATCCCATAAAGCATAGGGGTATCGACTTCACCTTTTAAACGAATCTCAATCTGCCCTTCCATATTTTTTACAATCCATTGAAACTGATAAGGCAGTTTGATGATACGTCCATCTTCAGCCACAGCTAAACGGGACTGATAACTCAATACTTCAAATTCGGCTGTTAGTCTTAAATGGTCGCTCTCAAGATTTCTGAGAAAAGCCTTATTCACTACTTTTTGTCCATTAAAATGGGTTTCATTGAGCAAAAGCTGCGTGTGTTTATCTAAAGAAATAATATGGTAGGTACTAAAATCCAGTGGAATCTTTTGATTTGAAAGATGAGAGGAAGAATTGAATGCCGTACAAAAGGAATATTCAAACGCACATAAGCCTGAAATTTTTTGCATGTCACCCTGATAATGACAATAGCCTTCATAATGAGACAATAAACTAAAGTGATCAAACATCGGCGTTTGAACAAACCATGAAACTTGATCAGCATTCTTTAACCGAATATCAAGCTTAAACTCAGACTGTCGTACCACGACATGATAATCCGGATACGCTCCTTCTATAGTGATGTCTTTGCCCACTTTAAAAAATGGATTACTGGCCGAAGACTCACTATTTTGTGAGGTCGAATAACTTTGGAAATGTCGGGCCATTTTTGCAGCCGTGCCAGCCACGATCATGGCATTGTCACCCAAATCGGTTTTTAAAAATGGATCAGACTCTACTGCTTCATTCCCCGATGAACTTATAATCGAAAGAAAAGTGAAAAAATGATGCGGTGCGGGTAAATCTGGGATAATAATTCCGTAACGACTCCAGCCACGCTGTTGAGCCCGATGTTTAGAGTCCAAAGCATATTCTTGAAATAAAGACTGTTTAGATGAGATAGCAGGTGTGTCCAGCACTTTATGTAAAGGCTTTATAAAACTCATTAATGCAGGCCATTGATTAAACATCTTATTGTTCTCTTTTTTAAGGTGATTTCCAATACACTTGAAATCATCTTTATTCATTTTTTATACCTGCTTATAAAATACCTAGATTTGTTGGCAAACTTTTATTGAGAAAAATCTAATTTTTAGACAAAACATGACATTTTTAAATGGCGCTCTCACAGCCTGTTCCACTACGAACAAAAAAAGGAGCTCAAATTTGAACTCCTTTTTTCAACTGTCAGACCAGTTCAGATTCAAACATTCGGCTGAGCTTCTGTCGACATCACTTCTTTTTTCTTATATTTGAACACATACACCACCGCCAAAATAGCAAGCCAGATTGGAACAAGCACCACTGCTGGTCGCATATCAGGGGTTAAGCTCATGATCAGTAAAATACCGAAGATAAAACCGATGGTGAGATAATTACTCCAAGGACTAAAAATGCTTTTAAACTTGGTTATATGTTGCTGCTGTTGCATGGCTTTTCTAAATTTAAGATGTGTCCATGAAATCATTAACCAGTTCACCACCAAAGCGGCCACTACCAGCATCATTAAAAACTGGAACGCTTTGCCCGGCATCAAGTAATTCACCACCACACAAAGTGCTGTCACGGAAGCAGAAACAATAGCTGCTGCCATTGGAATCCCACGACGATTGACCTTTTGCAGGATTTTAGGTGCATTTCCCTGCATTGCCAGACCATGTAGCATACGGCTATTACAATAAATACAGCTGTTATAAACTGAAATCGCCGCAATCAGCACCACAAAGTTCAAAACATTTGCGACACCATGGCTATCCAAGGACTGGAAAATAAGCACAAAAGGACTACCACCTTCCGCCAACTGATTCCACGGAAATAAACACAGCAATACGCCAATCGCACCGATATAGAAAATCAGGATACGATAAACAATCTGGTTCACCGCTTTAGGAATGGTTTTATCTGGATTTTTGGTCTCAGCCGCAGTAATACCAATCAACTCAAGACCACCAAAAGCAAACATGATCACCGCCATCGCCATAATAAAACCATGCATGCCGTTTGGAAAAAAGCCACCGAATTGCCATAAGTTTGCAACACTCGCTTGCGGGCCTGCACTGCCAGAGATCAATAAATAAAGTCCAAAACCAATCATGCTCAGGATGGCAAAAATCTTGATACAGGAGAATACGAACTCAGATTCTCCAAAGAAGCGGACATTGACCAGATTGATTCCGTTAATCAGGAGAAAAAAGAATAAAGCCGTGATCCATGTGGGTAGCTCGGGCCACCAAAACTGGACAAAGGTACCAATTGCACTCAGTTCGGCCATACTGACCAGCACATAAAGCACCCAATAATTCCAGCCAGACATAAAGCCAGCCATTGGGCCCCAGTATTTATTGGCAAAATAACTAAAGGAACCGCTCACGGGTTCCTCGACCACCATTTCACCTAAATGGCGCATAATTAAAAAAGCAATGACACCTGCCAATGCGTATCCCAGTAGAACCGACGGCCCCGCCAATTTAATGGTTTGCGAGATGCCTAAAAACAATCCTGTGCCTACCGCACCGCCTAATGCAATCAGCTGAATATGCCGATTGGATAGACCTTGTTTTAACTCATGTTTATTGTCTACATCCATCACTTAACTCCAATGTGTGTGTCACATCCTGTACACCTTTATGCAGCGTTAGATCCGAAGCCAATCATTTAGCTTCGAATCTCATTCGCTTTCTTATCAATTTATAAATTTGAAGACTTTCCTGTCTTCTCAATGAACTAGAACGAAATCACTTTTTGATAGGGAATCTTTTGAGAACGCTGCTTGAGAATTTCATAGCCACGATCCCCATAGTCAAAGCGTGCAATCACCGAAGCAAACTTCTTCAGGCTCAATGGCGCATCCATTGCGGGAAGCTTTAATTCAATAAAAGTCAGACCATCAAACTGATGCATCGTGTCCAAGGTCTGCTTAAGTTGGCCAGCTGTTTCAACCACACAGCTCTTATATTGATGTTTACCATTAAAGACACCAGGAATTTCTGTATAGTGCCAGTTTTGAATATCGTTATAGGCTGCATTTTCCCCCATGATCAAACGTTCGATGGTATAACCGCCATTATTCAATAAGAAGATAATGGGTTTAAGTCCATGACGGATAATGGTTGAAAGCTCCTGTACGGTTAACTGGAACGAACCATCACCAATAAACAGAATCTGACGACGTTCTGGTGCAGCCAATAAACTGCCGAGCAAAGCTGGTAAGGTATAACCGATCGAACCCCAAAGTGGTTGGGCAATATATTTAGCTGTTGCAGGTAACTTTAAGCCTGCCAAAGCTGAGTTCGAAGTACCCACCTCGCCGATAATGACATCATCTTCTTTAAGAAAATCAGCGACCGCACTCCAGAGAATGTCTTGACTGAGCTTTTGCTGTTCAGGAACATCGATGACTTGGGGTTGTTGTTTTTCCAGAATGGGTTTGATGAGTTTGCGTGGCGCAACTTTCTTGTTGAGTTCAACCAATAGTTGTCCAATCTCAATGCCCGGATAATCCTGACCGAAAATCGTCAAGGCATAGGGTTTGATTTCAATATAATTTTCGGTGGCAATCTGATGGGTAAAAACGCCCGTCCCCACATCAGAAAAACGTACCCCAACACCAATCAGGCAGTCGGATTGCTCAATGGTGCTGCGAACATTCGGCTGGCTCGCGCCGCCAACATACGTCCCCACATAACGTGGTGAACCTTCGTCCATAATATTTTTCGCGGTGAGCATGCTGGCAAAAGGAATCGAACATTTCTGCGATAAATCATTCAGCAATGAGGTCACCCCAAATACTGACGCTTCATTATCAATTAACAATGCTGGATTTTTAGCCGAACCAATCACTTCACATAGCTTCGCCACAGCACTTTGGAGCAGCTCTGGCTCGACCGCAGGATAAGACAAATCCAACGGGCGATCTGTCACTTCAATTTTGACATGGGTAATATCTGAAGGCAGCTGGATATGAACTGGACGACGATCAAGAAAACACTGACGTAACACACGATCAATTTCAAATGCAGCATTGGCAGGCGTTAAGCGCGTCTGTGCCACAGTGAACTCTTTCATACAGTTCATGATATTGTCGTAATTACCATCCACCAGTGTGTGATGTACCAAAGTGCCCTTCTGAACCACATGTAACGGTGGAATACCCGAGATATGCACCACAGGTACATTTTCGGCATAAGCCCCTGCAATACCATTAATCGCACTTAGATCACCGACACCATAAGTAGTAGTCAAGGCTGCAAAACCGTTGATCCGTGCATAACCGTCTGCTGCATAAGCAGCGTTTAATTCATTACAATTGCCAATAAATTCGAGTTGTGAATCCGCTTCAACTTGTTCGAGATAGGAAAGGTTAAAATCACCAGGTACCCCAAAGAGGTGCAGGATACCCATTTGCTTAAGACGAAGATTTAAAAAGTCACCAATTTCTATGAACATCACTCTATATCCTTTGAGGCCATTTTTATTCCATAGAAAAATAATATTTCATCTACCTTTTAGATTTCGTGCATAATGAAAACGCATTTTAATAAAAATACAATATTTGTGTATCATAAAAGGATTTTATGCAATGGATAAGTTCGACTGGCAAATCATTCAGGCATTACAAAAGAATGGACGGCTCACCAATCAGGAAGTGGGAGATTTAATCGGTTTATCTGCTTCCCAGTGTTCCAGACGGCGGCAGCTACTGGAACAAAAAGGCGTGATTCTAGGCTATGCTGCGCGCATTCACCAACAGGCTTTAGGTTTGGAGGTGACAGCGATGATCCATATTAATCTGCGCATCCATGAAGCCAAGTCACAACAAGCATTTCAGGATTTGATTGAGGCAGAAGACAATATTCAGGATGCCTTTTCAATTAGTGGCGATGCCGATTTTATTTTAAAAGTGGTGGCGGAAAATCTGGAACAGCTTTCCCAGTTTGTCACAGAGCGGCTGCTGTCTTATGGTTTTATTGGACATATTAAATCTTACATTGTGCTAAAAAAAATCAAGGAACAGAATCATTTCATGAGTAAAGCCAAAAGCCATAGCTATCACCCTGCGACTTAGGTCGAGCGATAGCGAGCATCAATAAAAAGAAAAAGGCGGATATCGAATCCGCCTTAAAATTATAAAAAACTTAAACTTTATTGATATGCAGCGTTTGCCCAATGGTATTTTCTATTAACCCTTCCATACCAAATTCGGCACCGACACCAGACATTTTCCAACCACCAAAAGGTGCATGCGGTACAATTTCAGCATGAGTATTGATCCAGACTGTGCCGCATTCTAGTTGTGCTGCATAGAATTGGGCGGCTTTCAGATCACTCGACCAGATGGATCCACCCAATCCAAATTCACTCGCATTGGCGCGCGCGATCGCATCATCAATGCTGGTATATTTTAGAATCGGCAACACTGGGCCAAACTGCTCTTCTTGCACCACGCGGCATGTTTCATCCAGTCCTGTGAGAATAGTCGGTGCAATAAAATAGCCCTGTTCAGGTAATGCTTGATCACCCGATAAAGCCTTCGCGCCCTGCGCAATCGCATCAGCGATCAAAGCTTTAACTTTCTGATATTGCATCTGGTTTTGTACTGGCCCAAAGGTCGTTTCAGATGCCATGCCATCACCCACGATCTGCGCATTGGCAATATCAGCAAGTTTCTGTGCTAAAGCATCATATTGGCTTTCATGTACATATAGACGTTTTAAGGCAGCACAGGTTTGCCCTGCATTTAAAAATGCGACGTTAAAAATACGTTGGGCAATCTGGTCGAGATCTGAATCTGGTAATACGATACCCGCATCATTACCGCCAAGCTCTAGCGTTAAATGTTTTAAGGTCTTTACTGCACCAGACATAATATGTTGGCCAGTCTTGGTGGAACCGGTAAAAACAACCTTTTGTACATCTGGATGGGTTGATAGTGCTTCACCTATTTCCCCATCACCCACCACAATCGAGATAACACCTGCTGGCACTTCTTGCTGAATGATTTCACACAGCTTTAAAGTGGCTAAAGGTGTAAATTCAGATGGTTTATTGATGACCACATTACCTGCACGTAAAGCAGGCATGATATGCCAGACGGCAATCATCAGCGGCCAGTTCCACGGCGTGATTGAAGCAACCACACCTAAAGGCTGATAATGACGCTCAATACGTTTCTGCTCGCTATCTTCCAAGACATCCACGGGTAAGTCCAGACTTGCAGTATAACGTGTCCAGCCAATCGCACCCTGCACTTCCATTTGTGCCAATGCCAATGGCTTACCTTGTTCCAATACTACCAATTCAGCCAAAGTTTCAGCGTGCTTTTCTATACCATCGGCAATTTTGTTGAGTATATTTTTACGTTCTTCATGCGGACAACGCTGCCAGCTTTTAAATGCTTGCTTTGCCGCAGCGATCGCTTGATTCACCTGAGCAACAGAAGCTTTGGCACAACTTGCTGCAACCGTGCCTGTTGCAGGATTAATAATATCAAGTTCACCTTGTTCACCTAAACAAGATTGACCGTTAATAATAAGTTTAAATTCATTTTGCATATTCAATTGTTGCATGCCTTGTTCCTTCTGTTCATTGTAATCATGATTTTTGCCTTATCGAACCTACGCTATAGGCCGTAAGTACAAAATGGATGACATCTATCCATCAAAATATTGAGCATCTATCACTACAATATGGAATTTGTGCACCACAGTTTATGCATAATTATTTCTGATTCAGATTCAAAATGCACAGTTTGTGCATAACAGCTACATTTCTCTACTGAGTTATCATAAAAAACCATCGTATCGGCTGTAGACATGATTCATATGAAAACGAGGCTCAATGAATATTCATGTGTCATATCAATAACAGCCTATCTCCAACCCTAACTGCATAATTTAAGTTCAGATCCAGTGTTCTAAAAGTAGCAACACATCATTCAATTAATTGAAATTTCTTAGAACGGCTGGCTTGGTTATATTCAACACAAATGAGCCAGAAGATAAGAAGATGAACAGCAAAGTGATCGCAAGCTTTAATCCTATAGATTTACCCGTGCATATGACTTTTTCAGAGCATGATTGGCAATTGCTTGCTCAGCACTGGTATCCGATTGCACTCGCCCGTGATATTTCGGAACAACCAACGGCAGCCATGTTGCTCGATATGCCATTGGTCATCTACAAAATGGGAGATGAAATCATTGTTGCAAAAGATGTTTGCCCACATCGTGGGGTTCCCCTCAGCTTAGGCCGCCATGACGGGCAAGGCATTGTGTGTCGCTATCACGGATTACGCTTTGGACATGAAGGTAAATGCAACCGTATTCCAGCGCATCCCCAGCATAAAATCTCTGATCGTTTCCATTTAAAAACATATGCTGCCACTGAAAAGTATGGACTGATCTGGTGCTGTTTAGCAGCTGGGCCTGATGATAAACCTGTTATTCCTGACATGCCGTACTGGGATGATTCAGACTATCAGCAACTGGTATGTCCGTTTGTAGATCTGAATTGTTTTGCAGGTCGTCAGCTAGAAGGATTTATTGATGTCGCTCATTTTGCTTGGGTCCATCCTGATACTTTTGGCGACCCTGACGATGTTGAAGTGCCAGACTATAGCACCACAGAAACCAGTTATGGATTCAGTGCGGATTATATCAGCAGTGTCGGTCGCTATCCGATCGGAACAGAACAACGTGGGCAAGACAATTTTAACTGGCTCCGACATTTTGAAATCAGCCTGCCTTTTACTGCAACGCTCACCATCCATTTCCCAAATCAAAGCAAACAGGTGATCATGAATGCCGCATCTCCCGTAAGCGCCAGACAAACTCGGCTATTTGCACCAATCTGCCGTAATTATGACAAAGACTTACCAGTTGAAGATGCCTATACCTTCAATTTGCAAATTTTTGAAGAAGATCGACTCATTGTCGAAACACAGAAACCTGAATATCTACCACTGGATTTATCGATGGAAGCTCACTTTCCCGCAGATCGTAGCTCAAGCATGTATCGCCGACTTCTAAGGAAAATGGGATTCAATCCAATATTTGCGGCCTAATCTATGCTTAAATTTAATTTTAATCCGAAATAAAAAAGAGGCCCTGAATGGACCTCTTTTTTATTTCGATGTATCTGCCAGACTGAAATTAATCAATCGCTGGAACATAAGTTCCCGCAGCAATTGCATCTTTAATACGATCAGCTTCTGCAAGCACAAGTGCCAACAAGTTCTGAACGTTTTCAAGCGTTGCAACTGGACTTAAAGTCGTCATTTTCAATGATTGAAGATTACCAACTTTAGTCACACCAATATTCGCTTCACCACGTGCAAACAATTCATCTGCAACGTTCTGGTTTAAGCTATCGATGAATTCAGCAGGATAACCTTCTGGTACTACACGGAACAGAACTGAAGCGAATTGTGGTTCAACCAACAATTCCAGACCTGCTGTTGCTTTAATATAATCAGCAACTTCACGTGTTAATTTCACACCATGATCGATCATTGAACCATAAAGCTCTTCGCCTAATGCTTCAACTGTCATCCATAATTTCAATGCATCAAAACGACGAGTCGTTTGCAATGATTTAGATACAAGGTTAGGTACACCATGTTCTTCATCATAAGCAGAGTTAAGATATTCTGCTTCATAATGCATAAAGCGATAGTTTGCTTCGTCTTTCAACAAGAAAGCGCCACAGCTAATGCTTTGGAAATAATGCTTATGGAAATCAAGCGTGATTGAGTCTGATAATTCAATACCATCTAGCATTGCACGATGGTCATTTGAAAGAATCAGTGCACCGCCCCAAGCTGCATCAATGTGCATCCATGAACCATACTTCGTGGTAATTTCACGGATTTTCTTGAGTGGATCAATCGCACCAGCATCTGTCGTACCCGCAGTTGCAACAACACACGCGACGATTTTGCCTTCAGCTTGAAGATGCGCCATAGTCTTTTCTAGTGCATCGACATCCATTTGTGCATTTTCATTCACAGGCACAGTCACAACAGACTGGAAGCCCATGCCCATCATCGCCATGTTCTTTTGCACAGAGAAGTGTGCATTTTCAGAACAGATGACTTTGACGTTTTTCATTGCATCTGCCGGGATCCCATCACGCTGAACAGACCATGGCTTGCCATTTTCGTCTTTCCAGTTTTTCGAGATGCACCAGTCACGTGCCAGTAATACGCCCATCAGGTTTGATTGCGTACCACCAGAAGTGAACACACCCGCCTGACCTGCACCATAACCCACTTTTTGACGAAGCCAGTCAATCAACTGTACTTCCATCAAAGAACCCGCTGGGCTTTGATCCCATGAGTCCATTGATTGGTTGGTCGCATTGATCAACACTTCCGCAATCTGGCTCATCACCATGGTTGGGCAGTGTAAATGTGCAAGTGAATGTGGGTGATGTACTTTCAAGCTTTTGTTGAGGAAAAGCTCAACCATACGTTGTAATGACTGCTGTACACCCAAGCCTTCTTTTGAAGGAGCAAAAGAGATTGCTTCGCGCAAATCCTTGATGCTGCCACCCGTGTACATTTTGTCATTTTGCAACCATGCTGAAACGGCATTTACCGCCTCGCCCATTGCTGACTGATAGTCAGCAATAGATTGAGCATCATTGCAGAGTAACGCTTTACGATGTTCTGCAAAATCAACCATGAATTAGCCTCGTACTGCTTTTAATGCTTCAGCAATCGCTTTCTTAAAGCGAGCAATCACTTCAACACATTCGTCTTGGTTGATGATTAACGGGCAAAGTAAACGGATAACTGTACCGTTACGACCGCCTTTCTCAAGCAATAATTTATTGTTGAAACATGCGGCTTGAATCGCTGCTGCCAACTGAGCATCTGCAGGATGAGAACCCATGTGATCAGCAGGTTTACGCTCATCAATGATCTCGATACCAATCATCAAGCCACGACCGCGCACATTACCGATACATGGGAATTCTTGCACAAGTTTTTTCAACTCAGCTTGTAAGAAATCACCACGCTCTTGCGCATTCTGAGCAAGGTTTTGTTCTTTGATCACTTGAAGTGATGCTAAACCTGTACCCATTGCAAGTTGGTTACCGCGGAAAGTACCTGAGTGTGTACCCGGCTGCCATGCATCAAACTTACGTTTAATACCTAATACTGCAAGTGGTAAGCTACCACCGACCGCTTTAGACATCACCACAACATCAGGCTCGATTCCGGCATGTTCAAAAGCAAACATTTTGCCTGAACGTGCGAAACCAGCTTGAACTTCGTCCAAGATTAAAACGATGTTGTGCTTTTCAGTCACTTCACGGATTTTTTTCAACCATTTTACAGGTGCAGTCACAACACCGCCTTCACCCTGAATCGCTTCAAGAATGACAGCAGCAGGCTTGGTTACACCGCTTTCAACATCTTCAATGAAGTTTTCAAAGTAGTATGTCAAAGCATCAACACCCGCTTCACCACCTAAACCAAGTGGGCAACGATATTCATGTGGGTATGGCATAAACTGAACGCCTGGCATTAAGCCATTCACAGCATTCTTCGCAGACAGGTTACCTGTCATTGCAAGCGCGCCGTGCGTCATACCATGGTAGCCACCAGAGAAACTAATCACTGAGCTACGACCCGTATAGGTTTTTGCTAATTTAATCGCTGCTTCTGTACCATCTGCACCTGTTGGGCCACAGAATTGTAAGCAATACTCTTCTTTACCGCCTGGCAAATAAGCCAGAAGCGCTTCAGTAAACGCATCTTTTAAAGGAGTCGTTAAGTCTAAAGTATGCAATGGCAAACCACTTGCCAATGTGTCTTGAATACTTTGAATCACCGCAGGATGATTATGGCCTAAAGCCAATGTTCCTGCCCCAGCTAAACAATCAAGGTACTCTGTACCTTCAACATCAGTAACCCAGCAGCCTTGTGCTTTCGCTATCGCTAACGGTAATTTACGTGGATAACTACGAACATTTGATTCCATCTGACTTTGGCGAGTCAGATAATATTCGTTGGTTGCATTAGCGGCAGGATTTACGGAAGTAACGCTCATATCGAATTACCATCTCTGATATGGGTGAAAGAAATAAGTCTGGTGACTTGCGGTCGTTTGACTCGGTGCTTTTTAGAATCTAGTGTAGACACTTGTTTATATCTTTCAACTAGGAGCGAGATGATACCTAATTTTGCAAGAAAATAAACACTTTTTATGCCTGACAGTCATCTAATCTTATTGAAAAAATGTATCATTCCAATAACTATGATGAATTATGATCATACTATGTGACAAGCGGAAGAAAGTAAGCTTTTTTAAATCCCCCTTCCATTTTTAGATAAATGGTCAAATCAATCGATCTAATTAATTAATTTTTAAAGTTTTTCATTTTATTTTTCTGTTGCAAAACACTGCTAATCCCTTACAAAGTCACCACAAAATATGCAGAAGTTCACCATCAGTTCTTTTTAATATCAAATCTGTAAAAATAAATTTTCAACATCAAATTCTAAGGAAAATTTTATGCGTACTTTAGCACTTACTACATTGATGATCGGAGCTGCACTCAGCCCAACTCTTTTTGCTCATGAGACAGAGAATTTGAACTATAACATTGTAAATATTCAGGCAGATGCCTCACGTCAGGTCGCAAATGATGAAATGCGTGCCGTACTCTTTATTGAAAAAAGCAACAAACAACCTGCTGAACTATCAAACCAGATCAATCAACTAATGAATCAGGCGCAAGCAATTGCACGTAAATATAATCAGGTCAAGGTCGAAACAGGTACACAAAGCACCTACCCTGTTTATGACAATGACAGCAATAAACTGAAAGAATGGCGTGCCCGTGCCGAGATCCAACTTGAAAGTAAAGACTTCAAGGCAGCAAGTCAGCTGATCAGTGAGTTACAGCAAAGCTTCCAGACTCAGTCGATCAACTTTACCGTGTCGGACGAACAACGTAAAAAAGTTGAAAATGAGCTGATGATTGAAGCATCTAAAAACTTCCAGCAACGTGCTCAAGCTATTACCCAAGCATGGAATAAAGGTCAATATAATCTGGTGAGCTTGAATCTCAATACCAGTAATTATTTCCCGCAACCGATGATGCGTGGTGGTGGTATGGCTAAGTTTGCGATGGCTGAAGCTGCACCTGCACAGGATATGGCTGCTGGTGAATCAAAAATTACCGTAAGCGCCAATGGTTCGATCCAGTTTAAATAATCTGTCTTTTCAGAAAAAACCGTGCTCAAGCACGGTTTTTTGTTGTTTGAAATAGCCAAAAATACCTTTAGCAAAAAAACAATAAACTTAACTCATCTCATAGTTATAAGTGATAATCGTTCTTATTTTATTTCTTTAAATAAGCGATTAAGATTCGGGGAAATTTACAGCATTTGCTCATCTTATGAAACCTGTCACCAATTCTGCTGCGTCTAAGAAATTTCAGCCCTCAACCCTGAGCCTCGCCATTGCAATTCTATGTAGTGGAATTTCTCATACAACATTTGCCAATGAAGAATCCTCTGTTGAAACTCAAACACTTGCAACGATTTCTGTTAAAGCCCAAGGCAACTGGCTGGAAAATGCCAATGCAGAAAAGGTACAGCAACATGCAGGCGCACGCAGCATTATTGATCGTAAACGCTTGGATGAAATCGCAACCACTTCGATTCGTGATGCATTAAAACAAATTCCAGGAGTTCAAGTTCAGGACAGCAATGGTACAGGCGGCAGTGATGTTTCTTTAAATATTGGTGTGCGCGGCCTCACCTCTCGTTTATCGCCTCGCTCCACTGTGCTTATGGATGGTGTCCCACTTTCTTTTGCACCTTATGGTCAACCACAATTATCTTTAGCCCCTGTGTCTATGGGCAATATTGAATCTGTAGATGTGGTTCGCGGCGCGGGTTCTGTTCGTTTTGGGCCACAAAACGTCGGTGGAATCATTAACTTCACAACACGTGCCATTCCACAAGAGTTTTCGGGCTCAGTTGGCTTAACCACAGAGTTTGCAACAGGAACAGATCAACTCAAATATACGCCTAATTTATTTATTGGTGGTACTTTAGATAATGGCTTAGGTTTGGCCTTACTCTATTCGGGTACCAAAGGTGATGGCTATCGTGAAGCCAATAATAAAATTGATATCGATGATGTCATGTTAAAAACTGCCTACCAATGGACCGATCAGGATGCAATTGCTGTCAATCTTCATCATTATGAAGGCCGTGGCGAAATGCCAGAAGGCTTAACTACAGCACAATTTGCCGACAATCCTTATCAATCGAATCAGAACCGTAATTATTTCGCGGGCCGCCGTTCAGATATTTCTGTCAAATATAGCCATAAAGATGAACTCAATAACTTTGAAGTCTTGGGCTATTACGTCGACTCTTTCCGTACCAGTGACTTAGAATCTATTGCAGATAATGGCACAAGTCGTATTAGCAACTCCCCTCGTGACTATAAATATTTTGGGATTGAACCGCGCTATTCACGTGCCTATAACTGGGGCAGCATGGATAACGAAGTCACTGTTGGCTATCGTTATTTACAAGAAGAAAGCTCTGAGTTTTCAGGACGTACAGATTCCTACAATACCATTACAGGTACTCCAGGCGAACGTATTGCCAATACCACCAGTGAAGGTGGCACCAAAGCACATGCAGTATATATTGATAACCGTTTTGGTATGGGCAATTGGGTCGTTACCCCGGGTGTTCGTTTCGAGTCGATTGATACTCATAATGATTTCACTGCCTATCAAAAAGGCGTTGCAATCAATACTGTTCATCCAAAAATCAGATCAGATGAATTTTTACCAAGTTTATCGGTACTTTATAAAGCCAACGAAAACTGGAATATCTTTGCCAATGCAGGCGTTTCATTTGGTCCGCAACAATATAACCAGTTGGTCACCACCAGAACAATTGATGGTAACAATACTGCGGTTACGACATTAGATGGCTTACATCCAGAAAAATCTAAAAACTATGAAATCGGCACCAAGTACCTAGGCAATGGACTAAGTGCTGAATTGACTGTCTTCTATTTAGATTTTGACAAAGAATTGATGCTGGAACGACCTGATAATATCGGTACAGGGATCTGGACAGATTTAGGTGCAACCAGTCATAAAGGCGTTGAGACTGGAATCAGCTATGATTTCGGACAACTTGCAGATGTACTGGAAGGTTTCAAAGTCTATGGTAACTATACCTTTACCAAAGCAACCTCCGAAGCAGGAAAATTTGAAGGTAAAGATCTTCCCTATTACTCACGCCATGTAGGTAATTTAGGTATGGCTTATCAAATAGACAACTGGTCGGTCAATGCCGATATGTTTGCCCAATCGAAACAACATGCCCCTGGTTCAGGTGATATTTATCAAATTGAAGAAACCGCGGATGGTCGTACTGGTGATATCCCGGGTTATTCAACCTTTGCGGTACGCGCGGGTTATGATTTTAGTAATCAGCTTAAAGGTTTAAAAATTGCAGGCGGTATAAAGAACGTGTTTGATAAGCAATATTATACCCGTTCATCAGATTCAACGGGCGGTAAATATGTTGGTCAACCACGAACCATTTTCTTACAAACCTCTTATGATTTCTAAATAAAAGAAAGCCGAACTTTTGAGTTCGGCTTTTTATTTGCACATGTCATCGCAAAGTTTTTTAATTACAGCAACTGTTATCGATTCATTGCAAAATAATTTTCCAGTTCAACCAAATCGGGCAGCTCATCAAATGCCACTCGCATTTCAGATGCTTTTGCCCAACTGACTGCCGAATTCGTACAAAAATTTAACTCAAGTTCAGGTGTAAATTCTTCGAGAATAAGCCCCAAAGGAATCCACATAATCTTTGGATTGATAGCCAGTGCATTCGGTACAGGTGAACCACACTGTTTGCAAAAGCAACTGGTAAACCCAGTATCCTTGATATAGGTTTGAATGAATGGTTCGCCTTGCAGCCATTGAAATGATTGCGCTTGGACAAAAGTGGATGCATTGGATGCAGTCCCACTCTGCTTACGACAAAGACTACAATAACAACGATACATCATTTTGATATTTGTCACAGAAAACCGAAAGCTCACTGCCCCACATAAACAACTGCCCGTAAACCTTTTATTTTTACTGAGTGATGCCATCTATTCTTGTCCTATTATGGTCTCTACTTGATCAGACATTTACTCGATATTATATAAATCCCTAAATACTTTGGGATGGTTGATCTAAGCCCATAATCCTGTACAGCAATAGATTAACTTTTAATAAATGAATACTCAGATCATTCCCAGTATGAACAATTGTAGATAAAGCTTAAAGAAAAAAGTTCCCACATAGAGAACATTCATGGCTGATAAAACAAAGCCCTGACATTAATCAGGGCTTTGTTTTAACTCAACAGTTTACTTTTTAAATGGCAGTGCATATTTAAAAATACGCCCGACCACTTCACCAAACTGTTTCACAAAGCTGGCATTGTTATAATTCAAACCATACTTTTCACAGACTGCCTGTACTTTAGGTGCAACCTGACGGTAGCGGCGTGCAGGAATATCTGGGAATAAATGATGCTCAATCTGATGGCTCAAATGTCCTGTTAAAATATGAAAGGCTTCTGAACCCGTCAAGTTTGATGAACCGCGAATCTGACGCATATACCAGTGTCCACGACTTTCATCCTGCAACACAGCTTTAGGGAACACTTCGACATCTTTGGTAAAATGACCACAGAAAATAATACTGAAGGTCCAGACATTACGGATTCCGTTTGCCACCAGATTGCCTGTAAATACAGGTATCGCAGAAGGCCCTGCAATCAAAGGAAAGAACACATAGTCCTTAAACATTTGCTTGAGGATTTTCTTCTGTGCAGGCTGCCATTCACGTTTAAATTGCGCGATGGTTTTACGCTTATACAATACTTTGCCCAACTCCAGATTCTGGATCGCTACGCCCCACTGGAACAATAAGCTAAATGGCACGATATACATCGGTTGAATCAAGGTGAATTTAGACCAGCGTTGTTCTGGAAATAAACGGAATACCCCGTAGCCCACATCATCATCCATACCTTTAATATTGGTATAAGTATGGTGTTTATAATTATGGGTTTGGCGCCAGTTATCAGAGGTACCAACAGTGTCCCATTCATAGGTTTGACCATTGAATTTTGGATCATTCATCCAGTCATATTGACCATGCATGACATTATGACCCAGCTCCATATTTTCCATGATCTTGGCAAAGCCGAGTAAGCCTGTGCCCACTAACCATGCTGGCGGAAACCAGCCCAGAAATAAGCAGGCACGACCCAGCATGCTGCTATAACGAATTGTGGAATAGACACGGCGGATGTATTTCGCATCTTTCTCACCAATATCGTCCAATACTTCTTGTTTAATTTGATCGAGTTCACGAGCAAACGCATCTAACTCGGCAGCAGTAAGATCACGATTTTTAGGATTTTTGAAAAATTCAATTTTAACAGGCATGTTCATAATCAATTTCTCTCTTATAGATCAATCACAAGATCAGACTGGGCTGAATTGACACAAATTTTTAGTAACTGAGCAGGTTCATTATTGGCCGCGCCATTCAATAGGTTTTTGGTCGCACCTTGCGCCTTGTTGCAGGCACATTTATTACAGATTCCCATCCGGCAACCGTGATTCGGTTTAATGCCTTGATGCTCCAGACTGGAAAGAATCGACTGGCCTTTCGGAATTGCAATCGTCTTATTGGATTGCGTCAAGGTCACATTAATAAAACCCGTCTCAGTGCTATCTTCCGTAAACTGGCTCAAACTAAAGGCTTCTGTTTGCAGTGCTGCGGCATCTTTAAACAGGCTTTCCGCCGATGCTGCAAAACCTGATGGCCCGCATGCATAAACCGTGGTATCGCTTAACGTAGTGAATTGATCCACATAGCTTTGATTCAAACGCTGATCTTGTTCTTGGGTATAAAAAATCTGATAACTAAAATTAGAGAAGTTTTCTGATACTTCTTTCAGATATTCAACATAGGCTGCATCTGCCTGAGTTTTGACCCAATACATCAATTGAACTGTATGTGTATTCAATTGTTTAGACTGGCACAAGGCTTCAATCAGACTCAGCATCGGTGTGATACCACTGCCAGCTGCCAACAATAATAAATGAGGCGTCTCAACGGCTTGTTGCATTTCACCATACGGTTGTCCCAAACGGAGGACATGACCAGTTTGGCTGTGCTCAACCAACCATGAACTTACCAGACCTTGATCCACTTTTTTAACAGTTAAACACAAGTGATCTGCATCAATCTGCATCAGGCTATAAGTACGCTCGTAATGACGACCTTCAATCTCAACCGTTACAGGATGGTGCTGCCCTGCCACACCTCGTACCACATGACGGTTGCACTGTAAAATAAGGCTGACAGTATCCTTTGCCACATTTTGTTTTTTTACGATTTTGGCAAGTGGCTGATTGATTGACCACAATGGATTGATTTTCTGTAACCAAAAATTGGCGTCATGGCTGTTCATTACACTTTGAGCCAACGAATTAAATAGAGAATTTCTCTTTTCAATTGCTTGCATGAGCAGTTTTACTCTGGTTGTTTGCTAATTATTATACATGTGTATATATATTTGTATATACACTCGTATAAGAATTTACATTTCACAAGTACAACGACAATCGCTATAATCCCGAGTAGCTTACTTATATATTGAAAATAATGGTTCATTCTTCTTTTTTACCGCTCGGCCATGACACCGTAAACGAACAAGATGTCATTCCCATGAAATCTCCTGTACGTTCGGTGGGTAGGAAAGCAACGATTACAAAAGAAGAGTTGTTTCAAGCCACGCTGAATCTGATCGGCCCGCAAAAAAGTATCGCATCCCTTAGTTTACGTGAAATTGCACGTGAAGCTGGCATTGCACCAAACAGCTTTTATCGTCATTTCAAAGATATTGATGAACTGGCCATTGCATTGATTGATCAATCTGGTCTGGTACTTCGTCGCATTATTCGCGAAGCACGTTTACAGGCTTCCAAGCAGCAAAGCATTATTCGTAGTTCGGTTGAAGTGTTTATTCAACAACTGAATACCGATGAAGGCAATCTGAGTCTGTTATTGCGCGAGGGCTATACGGGTTCAACGTCATATAAAGCTGCGGTTGATCGCCAGCTCAATTTCTTCCAGCAAGAATTGCAAGAAGACCTGATCCGTTTAGAACGATTAAATAACAGCAAAATCAGTCATGCTGATCTGGCTGCCAAAGCCATTACCCAACTGGTATTTAACATGGGTGCGAAAGTCATTGATCTACCTGTGGAGCAACGTACCGAAGTTGCAGAACAGACCATGGTGATGATCCGCATGATTTTAGAAGGCGCTCGTCATATTCATGAAACGGAAATTGATTAATTCTTTGCATCGCAATACGATAGATCTCAGCAAAATTATATTTTGTCTCTTAGCATAACAACTTAAATCAGGCATATAGATCATGAATCTACTGAATGACCGTCAAAGCATCATCGCCAGTTTTATCCTGATGTCTTTATTTTTAATGATGGTCATTCCCCTGCATTTACTGCCGAGTTTCTTTGCCGGATTTCTGGTTTTTGAAATTATTAACAGTTTAAGTTCAATTGTTGAAAAACATATTGATGGTCAACGTGCTCGTATTTTTATCAGTATTATTCTGGGGATATTGGCAACCGTGCTGATCGGCTTCTTTATTACCAGCCTGATCAGCTTTGTGATTTATGATCTCAAAGGTACAGGGCTAAATTCTTTCAATATTAAAATCGACCAGACCCTGATCAAGTTTCAGGCGGAGATGAGCCATTATTTGCCGGGCTATCTGCCACATAGTGTTGCCGATATCAAGAATCAGATCTTGTCCTTTATCAAAAACAATATTTCGATTGTTAAAAATACGGGCACCGATATTCTGCATAATCTGGCCACAATGGTGATCGGCCTGATTGTGGGTATTTTGGTATCGATTCAGAATTTTAAACAACATGCCCCGCAACCTGCATTTAAGGCAGCAATTCTGCATCGTATTCAGAAGCTTTCGGTTTCTTTTAAAAACGTTGTCTTTGCTCAGGTCAAGATTTCACTGATTAATACCGTGTTATTTATGATCTTTGTGTTTATTGTTCTGCCTCTATTCAATATCCACTTACCTTTTGCCAAGACCCTGACCATTCTGACCTTTATTTTTGGTCTACTCCCGATCATTGGTAACCTGATTTCAAATACCCTGATCATTATGGCAGGCTTAACCATTTCCTTGTCTGTGGCAGCGATTGCACTGGCCTATCTGGTGATTATTCACAAGCTTGAATATTTTATTAATGCCAAAATTATTGGTACCAAAATCAATGCCAGTGCATGGGAAGTGTTATTGGCGATGCTAATTTTTGAAGCTATTTTTGGGCTGAGTGGTTTGATTGTTGCACCAATTTTCTATGCCTATATCAAACTGGAATGCAAAGACGCAGGCCTGATCTAAGTCTTTTCTTTACAAGTGAATACGCAGCGTAACAGATTGAATCATCATTTAATCTGAATCAAAACCTGCTTTTCTAAAAATAAAATTGATGATAACTAAACTTACAAAAGATTAGAAAACGAAAACACTCACTGCCCTATTCACGGCGTAAGCTAGAGATGAATTAGGCGGTTTTTTATTCACTACATTTCATCACATTATAATTGAATGAGGTAACTATGAGTTCTTCAGCAGCTAAAGCTTTAAAAGTATATACACGTAATAATTTAGATGATGCGATCAAAGAATCTACCGTAAAAATTTTAAATCAAATTCTTGCCAATCTTATTGATCTTTCGTTACTGACGAAACAGGCGCATTGGAACATGCGGGGTAGCAACTTTATTGCGGTACATGAAATGTTAGACATGTTCCGTACATCGCTGATCACACACTTGGACAATGTAGCTGAGCGTGCCGTACAGATCGGTGGAACAGCGTTGGGAACAACGCAATCTGTTGGCGAAAGTTCGCACCTTAAGCCTTATCCAGTGGCGATTCACGCGGTACAAGACCACTTAAAAGAACTGGCAGATCGTTATGGCGTGGTTGCCAACCATCTGCGTGATACCATTGATGAAATTCAGGATCCGATTTCAGAAGATATTCTGCATGCTGCACTCGAAGATCTGGATCAATATTTATGGTTTTTGGAAGCCAATATCGATCAAAAATAATCAAAAGTAGGCCATAAAAAAGAGGACGTTTTGTCCTCTTTTTTTATTTCTATCTCAATTATGGTTTAACCACAACCAAGACCTGAATCGCTTCTGGAGTTACAGAAAGACCATCTAACAGGCCTAAACCTTCTTTCTGGAATTTTTGTAAACGCTCGATTTCATCTTCACGAATACTTGGGTTAAATTGCTTGAGATAAGTTAAACGGTCAATTTCATATTGCCATTTACCGCTGTAATGCTCTTTGGCTTGTTGCATCAACTCTGGTAATGATTCTTTGGCAATATCCAGCGCCTGTGCATAACGTGATTCAATTACTTCACGGCGCGCTTTCACCACCTGACGGCAACTATTACCATCTAAATGATGCAAGTATGGACGTAAAATGCTTGGATCAATCTTGGCAGACAAGTCCTGACCATTTTCACTGAGCAATACACGAATCAGTTGTTTCGGTAAGCTTGATGGCAGATTCAATGCTTTTGGTGCCACCACATCGACCTTAAACCAGACTTCTAATAACACTGAACCTTGTTTCAATGCATTCGATTTGAGTAAAGCAACATTGGTACTACCAAATGATTGCGTGCGGATCATCTCCATCACACTTTCAATAAATGGATGTTCCAGCGTCAGGTATTGTGCATCTTCACGGATTTGTGCCTGATCACGATAGAAGGTTGCTGTCATCCCTTCTTCGTCTAGAGTTAGACCTTGAACCTGCATCTGATCCGTCGGCTTGATAATCACCGTACCGTTACTTTGCTCATCAAAATCGATATTGGTTGATGACATGAAACGCTTCACAAACATTGGTAACGTGGTATTGTCATCATAATCTTCAAGTGCTTGAACAATGCCCTGCGCAACCACTGGACGGCATGAATTGTACTCAAGCAAACGGTCACGGCCTGCCTGTAATTCAGCTTCCAATGCTTGACGTTGTACATTCACTTCTTCAAGTAAATCTTCAAAGGTCTGGCCTTGATCTGCAAGTAAGCAATCTTTCAGCTCAACAATAAAGTTCTCTTGTAGCGTTTGCGCCGTTGGAGAAATATTGCTGAAAATATTGAGTGCTTCGTTGTACCAGCGGAACATACGCTCTTGCGCGGTCCCCATGAGATAAGGCACATGGATCTGGATACGATTTTCCTGACCAATACGATCCAGACGACCAATACGCTGTTCGAGTACGTCAGGGTTTGCTGGCAAATCAAATAAAATCAAATCACTGGCAAACTGGAAGTTACGCCCTTCTGAACCAATCTCAGAACACAGCAGGATTTGTGCACCATAGCTGTCTTCTGCAAAGTATGCTGCCGCTTGGTCGCGCTCCAGCAAGCTCATGCCTTCATGGAACATCGCGGTACGAATACCTGCATGTAAACGCAATACATTTTCCAGCGCTTCGACGACAGGCCCACTACGTGCAATCAATAATACTTTTTTGTGTTTTAAGTCTTTACGCAAGACTTCCATCAACCAAGGCACACGTGGATCATTTTCCATCCATGCACCATCAAGCTGACCTTCTTCTGGCCACATCTGCTCGCGCATTTTACCGTCCATTGACCAGTCTTCTGGCGCTGTTAATGGCGCTGGCTGACAATCACGGCCCGGGAAACCTTGAATCGCTTCACGAGTATTACGGAACAGGATACGACCTGTACCATGACGGTCCAATAATTCATGAATTGCGCGCATACGCTGTTCAGGCTGATCATCAATCCGATGACCCAATAAGCCTTCCAGTGCAGCAAGATGGTCTTCTGTTAAAGCGTCATCTGACATCAACACTTCTGCAATTTTCGCAGTTTGCTGATATTGCTCTTCTTCATCAAGGAAACGGTCAAGGCTACTAAAACGTTGCGGATCAAGCAAACGTAAACGCGCAAAATGACTTTCTACACCAAGTTGCTCTGGGGTTGCAGTGAGCAACAACACACCGGCTGTCTGTTCTGCCAATTCTTCAACGAGGTCATAGCGATCATTGCCGCCTTCTTCCTCACTCCACATCAAGTGATGTGCTTCATCGACAACCAATAGATCAAAACCAGCTTCCATCGCCTGCTCACGCAAGTCATCATGGTCAACCATCAGGTCAACGCTGGCAATAATGCATTGTTCAGTCAAGAACGGATTTAAATCAGGATCATGTTCTTTGATCGATGCGGTACGGGTTAAATCAAATAGAGAGAATTGCAAATTGAAACGGCGACGCATTTCAATCATCCACTGATATTGCAGTGAATCAGGCACCAAGATCAGAATACGTTCTGAACGGCCTGTTTTGAGTTGCTGGTGGATAATCAAACCCGCTTCAATGGTTTTACCCAAGCCAACTTCATCCGCCAGTAAAACACGCGGCGCAAAACGCTTGCCGACTTCATGTGCAATATAAAGCTGATGGGGAATTAAACCGACACGCGCACCAAGAAATCCACGTAAAGGGCTGGTATGCATTTGCGCCTGTAATAACATGGCTTCAATACGCAGGTCATACCATTCTTTATAGTCAACTTGGCTAGCTAACAAACGCTCTAAAGGTTTTGACAGCTGGATTTGCGCACCGATACGAGTTTCGTTCAGTGACTTGCGTTCTTGTTCGCCATTTTCCAGTGTACGAACTACATCATAACGAAGGACGCCATGACGGTCTTCAATCGACTCAACAATCCACTTAAGGCCTTCTTGGTCTTGGACTTCATCATTTACATTGAAGATGATGCGAGATAAAGGCGCATTGTTGCGTGCATAGACACGAGTTTCATCACTTTTAGGGAATAAAATGCTGATAGAACGTTCATCTACATCAATAAGAACCCCTAAACCGAGTTCAGTTTCAGTATCTGATAACCAACGTTGACCAATAGCAAACTGCTGCAATTTTTCCACCTTTATCTCAAGTTAGCCCACATATTTTATGCCCTGACCCAAATAAAAGTTAAGGCATTTTATGTAGTTTTCAACGATGTATTTTGACACAAAGCATCATTAAATAGCGTGCATCACATCGTGTTTCATAAAAAAGTTTTTAGACTAAAACGGTATAGGACAATCAAATGTCAGTTGCGCCCCTGTTTTAGGATGAGCGAAGCTTAATTGCGTTGCATGTAAGCACAAACGCGGGTAAAGCTGCTGCTGTTCTGGTGTGGCATATAAGGTATCGCCCAGAATCGGATGACCTAAATATTGCATATGCACACGAAGCTGATGTGAACGCCCTGTAATCGGAATCAGTTGAACTCGGGTTACAGCTTGTCTTTGAATTTCTAAATGTTCGATCGCCTGCCATTCCGTTAATGCAGGTTTGTGATGAGTGGCATCAATAATATGCAATGGCGGACGGCTTGGATCATAAATCACTGGAATATCGACGGTGCCCTGACCTTCTAAATGGCCTGCAACCAAAGCTTGATAAATTTTTGAAGTTTGACGATCCTGAAACTGACGGGAAATCGTGCTCTGGCCAAATTTGGATAAGCCAAAGACCAAGATCCCTGAAGTGTCACGATCTAGACGATGAATCAGTAAGGTTTTAGGTTCTAGTTCTAATAGACGATTGATTAAACAATCTTGTAAATCTGGCGTTTTCCCAGGTACGGTGAGCAAGCCTGCTGGTTTATGGATGACCATAAAATCTTCATCACGATGAATCAAATGTTCACTTAGAAAATCACTCAAGGTAGCCTTCCAACGACTGGATGAAAACAAGCGGGCAATCATAAAAAGCTTGGCGCTGAATTACAATGCATGACACGTATTTTTACTATTTTTTTTCGTGTTTCTCTCGAATTTTCATCCAGATTCGAATTTAAATGCTGATTTAGACCTGTTGCTCTAGAAATTGTTGAATCGCATGCTGGGCAATTTCTGCATCTTGGAAAGATTGTACACCCGAAACCCCAACAGCTCCGACAACCTGCCCTTGATAAACAATCGGCTCACCGCCTTCTAACATACCTTTTGCCGCATTGATGGTTAAAAAGCCGATTTTACCATCACGGATCATATCTTCGGATGCCTTGGTTGCTCTTCGACTGACCGCAGCAGATTGTGCTTTTTCCTGGCAAATCTCAGTTGATAATACCGATGCGCCATCCATACGCTTCATCATTAATAAGGTTCCACCGTCATCGACCACTGCGATACTGACATTAAAACCATGTGCTGTTGCATATTGTGATGCTGCATGAACCAGAATTTCTACATCAGCAGAAGTTAAATAATGTTTAGTTTTCATGTTTTACTCCATTCCTATGAGTTTCTTATATAAAGCTTGTTTAAACATATGCTACAAGCACTATCTTACAGCTTGCCTAAGCCAATACGTTCGCGCTTTGGGACAGCCAAAGACAAACGCCAAGATAGTGGATTATTCAAGCATATTTTACTTTGCGATACAGTAAAGATTCTTTATCTTTACTGCTATTCGTCGCTGAGGTTTATCGTAAAAATAGATGAAAACTCAACAAGATTTGCTTTAAGACTCAGCATTATTTTTTAAATGAGTTAAAGTCGGCTTCTATTTAGACCAACCTAAACAGCAGCCATAAAAAAAGCCCGAATAAATCGGGCTTCTGTATCACATGCTTACTTCATTTCAGCAAAAGTTTCTTTGGCTGCCTGAATGGTATCTGCAATATCCTGATCTGAATGCATTGACGAAATAAAGCCTGCTTCAAATGCAGAAGGTGCAAGATAGACACCACGCTTTAACATGCCATGGAAGAATTTCTTAAATGCTTCAACGTCACAGGCCAACATTGAATCAAAGCTGGTAATGTCATCCTGATCCGTGAAATACAAACCAAACATGCCACCCACTTGCTGGGTCTTAAATGGAATCCCCGCTTCGTCTGCCGCAGTCTGTAAACCCGCAAGCAATTTGGCTAACTGTGCAGCCAGCTTGTCATAGAAACTCGGTTCACGTAAATGTTTGAACATCGCGATACCTGCACGCATTGCCAATGGGTTCCCTGACAATGTACCTGCCTGATAAACACCACCTAAAGGTGCGATGCATTCCATGATTTCACGTTTACCGCCAAAAGCACCGACAGGTAAGCCAGCACCAATGATTTTACCCAACGTGGTCAAGTCAGGTTTAACATTATAAACCGATTGAGCACCACCTAAAGCGACACGGAAACCCGTCATTACTTCATCAATAATGAAGACAGATTTATATTCATCACAAACATCACGGATCGCTTGTAAGAAACCATCGATTGGTGTCACCAAGTTCATATTGCCTGCAACAGGCTCAATGATCACACCCGCAATCTCATGACCAAATTTGCTAAAGCATTCTTTAAACGCTTCGATATTGTTATATGGCAGCGTTAAAGTATGTTTTGCAAAATCAGCAGGTACACCTTTTGAGGTTGGTTCGCCTTCACCTAAAGTCAGTAAACCAGAACCTGCTTTTACTAACAATGAATCCGAATGACCGTGGTAGCAGCCTTCAAATTTTACAATCTTGTCACGACCCGTATAACCACGTGCTAGACGAATCGCGGTCATGGTTGCTTCAGTACCTGAACTGGTCATACGCACCAATTCGATTGAAGGCATAATGTCGCAAATCGTGTCTGCCAAAGTGGTTTCATGCACAGTTGGCGCACCAAAACTTAAACCATCTTCCGCCGCGGTTTGTACCGCTTGAATAATATCTGGATGTGCATGACCTAAGATCATTGGGCCCCATGAACCGACATAGTCCACGTAACGCTTGCCATCAACATCCCACAAATATGCACCTTTTGCCTTTTCAATAAAGACAGGCGTACCGCCAACACCGTTAAATGCACGTACAGGTGAGTTAACACCACCTGGAATATGTTTATTTGCTTGTTTAAATAACTGTTCTTGCTTTGGAGATAAACTCATATAAGGCTCAACCTAGAATCAAGGACAAGGAACGCTGTCGTTCCGAGAAACAATGAAAGCTCCGCAAAAGCGGATGCCTATAATTAGTCAAATAACGTTGCCCATGCAGTTACACGAGCAGGAATTTCGGCTGTTGATCGTCCTAATATATCACTAATTACCGCACAAAGGCTCGCCCCAGCCTCAATCACCACTTGAGAATTTTCCACAGTCAGACCACCAATTGCACAAATCGGCACAGCAAACTTTTGTTTCGCCTGTTTGATGACTTCAATACCGACATTGCCCGCTTCAGGTTTAGTTGAGGTGGCATAGACTGCACCAAACGCGACATAAGTTGCCCCATCGGCAATCGCCTTTTCAGCCAATTCCAGTGAGTTTAAGCAGGTACGGCCAATAATCACACCTTTCGGTAAACGTGCAGCAGCATCGCTTATTTCCCCATCGGACTGCCCCAGATGTACACCCAAACCAAATTGTTCAGCCAGCACCAAATCATCATTAATGACGAAAGGAACCTGATGTTGTTCACACAATGCTTTGATCTGCTCTACTTCATGTGGCTGTTCTGCTTTTTCTACTTTCTTACGGCGATATTGCAGAATCGCAATCTGTCCTGTTGCCAAAGCAACATCTAGTTTTTCGAGTAAGAGCTGGATTGGGTCATCATTGGTGATGAGGTAAAGACCGCGCATGAACGTTTCACTATTCACTATAATTACATTAGCTTCAGGGTATATTTTCTTATCTAAAATTTAAAGAGAGGGAGTGTATTTACATCAATAATCGTTATACATCAGAGCAAATAAAAAAGCTGCCCAAGCAGCTTTTTAAATATCAAAACCATTTTAGGATTCAATTTTATCAAACTGACGATCGATCAAACTCAAACGACCACGGGTAATATCCGACAGCATCCGCCAATCAGAAATAAAGCTATAAAGTGGTTGCTTAAAGCTGGCAGGCTTATTATGTTCAAAAAAGAAATGCCCGACCCACGCACAGGCATAACCCGAAACCAAACCATATACCGCATATTTGGCCTGACGCTTACGAATGGCTTTGCTAAAGAAATATAAACCGATTGAGCTGCCCGCTGCATGCAAACGTCGACTGGCAATATTACGGTGTTCAGTTAAATAAAAGCGATAAAATTCATCATAGTTTTTAATTGGTAATGAAAATTCCACTGGCTGGGTGATATTGGCTGGTGCATTCATTTCTAGATCATCCTAATCCTGCAAGACTCTACACACGTTAATGCATTTTTTGTACAAAATAAAGTCATTGTGTACCCTGCTTTCAATCCTTAAAACAACTTTACAATAATTTTTCAGATCAACAGTTTATACTCATTTATATATTTATCATTCTCGCTGGTCAGGAGTCATAACATCATGGAAATAGAGCTAAAATTTCAACTTCCTGAGTCTAAGAAAAAAAATGTTTTACAGGCGTTAAGCAAACAAAAAGCACAAAAAATTCAGTTACAAGCAAAATACTATGACACTGCTGACCGTTTGCTTGCTAAAAATTATGTGGCTATTCGCTTGCGTCAAGAAGGTGAGCATTGGGTGCAAACCTTTAAAGCTGCCAGTAAAAATCATTTACAACGTATCGAAGAAGATATCTATTTAGGAAAATGTGCTCAAGAACCTGAGCTTGATCTGTCCCTCTATAAACATAATCAAACCGTTCAAACTGTACTACGTGAGGTTTTAGGCGAAGCGCCAGCCGAGCTACAATTACAATTCCAGACCAATGTACAACGTACTTTTCATGTGTTTGAGTTTGAAGGTTCACAAATTGAAGTGTGTCTGGATGATGGTGAAATCCGAACTCCAACTGACCACGCCAGAATCTGTGAAGTCGAATTTGAGTTAAAACAAGGTTCAGCACAAGAGCTGATTGATTTTGCCAAGACTTGGGTGGATAAATACCAGCTCTGGCTTGATGTGCGCAGTAAAGCTGAACGCGGCAATTTACTGGCCCAAGGCAAAGTCGTCTCTGCTGCTACCAAAGCGAAATCACTGAATTTGGATAAAGATGTCAGTGCTGAACAGGCCATCAAACAGATTATCGAAAATACGCTCAATCATATCCTCCCAAATACTGCTGCAATCGCCGATGGTGTAGCAGAAGCCGACCATATTCATCAGGCTCGTGTCGGTTTACGCCGTTTGCGTTCAGCTTTAAAGCATTTTTCCAATTGGTCGACACAGATTGATCCAACTTGGGAAAGTCAATTGGCAGAAATCTTTAGAACACTAGGACAATCACGCGATAATGATGCGATTCAAGATTCAGTCATTCCCTTAATCAAGGAAATCTGTGATTTTGATTTTCCCTTCCCTGAAAATGTCGATGCCAATATTGCTGAATTATTAAGTGGCAGCAAAACAACCCAACTGTTTTTATCCTTATTCAGCTTTAGCTACAGTGAGCATCAATCAAAATCCAAACTTTCTAAACAAGCTGCCAAAAGCTTAACCAAGCTGTATCAAAAGATTCTTAAAGATGCAGGTCAATTTTCAAGCTTAGCAGTGGAACAACAGCACTGTACCCGTAAGCGCGTTAAACAATTGCGTTATTGCATCGACTTTATTGCAGGGATTTACCCAGAAAAACAGGTTCAGCAATTTTTGAATAAGCTACAACCGATTCAGGAATACTTAGGTTTCTATAATGACCTATTTGTGGCTGAGCAGATCTTTGAGCAACAAGCTGCTGAGCATCCGCAATTTTTATTTGCTTTAGGTTGGGTTAAGGCTCAGCAACCACATGTGGCAAAAAAAGCAGCGAAAAAGTTACAAGGCTTATCTGCTCAGGACACTTTTTGGGATGAAAAGCGATAGCTCCATTTCCTTAAATCGCTATCGCGCTTGGCGGCATGGATGCCGCCGTTAAGCTGTGGCATCAAGGATGTGCCATCAGCTTAACAAAGGGGTTTTGTTACTTTTGCCCAGTCAAAAGTAAAGAACCACCTATACAAAAGGTATTAGGTTATTCATAATTTTTGAGGTCGTGCTAATCTAAAAGGGAAATGAAAATCAATTCTTTAGCAGGCAGATAATATCTTCATATTGAGCTTAAATCATTTACCGATACTTCCCAAAAATCTTCCACGTTCCATTATCTGCAATCGGATCACTATAGCTATCATTACGCTGCTTACGTGGCTTATCGCGTGCATCCACCAATTTAAAATGTGGCTCAACACTGAGAATCATGCCATTCATATAAAAACGGGTACGGGTATATTCACTCTGCCCATGTTGAAATACGTAAGTCCGTAAATCGATAAATTCTCGATGCGCAACTAAGGCAGCAGTATCATCACTCCCCAACCACTCTTGCATAGCAAAAATCTGATCCGTTTCAAACTGCCCGCATTTTTCCAATAAGGCCGCGACACCACGAAAGGTTTTCGATTCTTTAGCGCGGGTTTTATTTATCCGAATTCGATCCACATGAAAGAAAAATAACGGCAGATTTAAATGACTAGGCAAATGAATCGCATCCACCACTTCATCTTCCATAAAAGGCTGACACAATTGCTGTGCCCTCTCAATCAAAGGCTGCCATTGTCGATAATACTCATCAACCTCATCCTTTAGACCATAATAAATAGGCAAGCCCTCAACATGCTCTAAAGATTGCGGTGGATAGATATGTTGGCGTAGTAAGGCAATATCCGTTTTTAGGCTTTGAATCGCGATCGCATCTTGCATAGTGATTATTCTAATTGCTTAGGCTATTTTAGATTAAGGCAAAGGTTTAGTTTCGACAAGGCTTTGTCTATAATAATGTGTCTTTACTTGTCGCTGGAAAATCTCATGTCTCAAAAAATTAACGCTACCGATGTGACGGAAGAAGAAGCTTTAAATGCCGTATTTTTTGAGCGCGCCGATGAATTTATCAAACTCGCTAATGATTTTTGCCGCCCACCAAAAGGTCAACAAGCTAAACCAGAAGAGTTACGTGGCCAAGTGAGCGCAGCCATGTTATTTGCCACTGCCCGTTTTAACACATGGGTCGCAGCTAATAACTTTAAGGATGGCGAGGAAATGCGTGAGGCAAAAGAACAAGTGATGTCTTATCTGCTGCAACAATTCCAAATGATGCTGGAAGATAATTTTGACGAATATTGCGAACAGTTCGAAAACTACTTACGTTTCCGCAAAAATGAAGATTTTCATGCACACAAACATGATCATTAATGATTAATACAAAAAAGAAAGCCACCGATCAGGTGGCTTTCTTTTTGTTTGCTTATTTCAAGTTTTGAGGCTGACCATACTGATCTGCCATTACTTCGACAAACTGATCAAGTTTGATGTATTTTTTGATTGCTGCATTCACATCTTCTTTGGTCAATTTGGCAAGTTCCTGATCACGTTCAGCGCGATCCAGCAAGGTTTTGTTGCGCTCTAACTGACCTGTCAACATGCCATGAATATTACGTTCATCTTCCAAAGCTGTGACGCGTTTTTTCATGATGTCTGCTTTCGCCGCTTCAACTTCCTGCTCGGTCACGCCTTTGCTTAACAGCTCATTCAAGACTTTATGTACCGATTGTGATACTTGCGCTGAACGCCCTGACGTGTAGTTTGCAGTAATACTTAACGTACCATCATTGATATCTGGATCTAAGTCTAAACCACTACCAAAACCATAAACCAAGGCATTTTTCTCACGTAACTCTTGTGCCAAACGCGATGAAAGCTGCGAGTTACCCAAAATATGGCTCAAGATAATTAACGCTGGTGCATCTGCATGATAAGAACCGACTGGCAGCGCTAACACGCTTTGGTAACTACCAAATTCACGTTGTTCCGATAAAGCATGCACTTTCTGTGCTTTATAAACCGTATATTGACCTGTTACTTTGGTGTAAGGCTGTTTTGCTTTCCAAGAACCAAATGCCTTTTGTAAGGTCTTTTGCATTTTCTTGGCATCAAAATCACCCGTCACTGCAATTTGTGCATGATCAGTCACAAAGAATTGATCATAGAATTGCTTCACTTGCGATTGAGTCACATCACTGATCTGTTTTTTCGTGAAATCAGGTTCGAAGTGATAACGCAAATCGCCGGGTTGGTAGATTTCCAGAATTTTAGAGAGCGTCATTGAAGCCACAACCGCAGGCTCGGTATAAGGACGATCGAGTACAGATAAACTTTGATTTTTGGCAAGATCAAATTCTGTTTGCGAGAATTTTGGCTGCTTCAACACATCGACAATAAAGTTGAAGAAGTCTTCAAACTTGTCTTTTTTCGCCTGAACCACAATAGTAAAACCATTGCCATTTGAGCTAACAGATGCGCCACCACTAGCAGCAATAGCTTTATCGGTAATTTCTTGCAAAGTATGCTTTTCTGAACCGCGCAACATCAGGTAACTGGTTAGGTCCAACGTTACACCCTTACCAAATAACGCTTTTTCATCACCAAAATCCAGACTAATCGTGGCATAGGTTTTATCATCACGGGTTGCTGTTGGGAATAAAGCATAGCGAATGCCATTCTTCAACTCACCACGCTGGATCTTCTGCTCATTTTTCTGCAACTGCTGAGCAGACTGTGCCATAAACTGGGTCACTTCCTGTTTATACACACTTGGATCTTTTAAAGGTTCAGGCTGTTCATTGCTTTGATCTAAAGTTTTTGGCTTCTCTTCAGCCTTCAAAGTCATCGCTTTCTTTTGATCTTCTGGCGTTGGCAAAATATCACCAGAAATACGATGTGAAGCGGTTAAAAATGCTTTGAGTGTTTCATTGGTATCTTTCAGCTTTAATGCTTGAACTGTTTTTAAGTCCTTAAAATATTGATCCCATTGTCCCTGAGAAGAGACGGCGTAGTCACTGAGACGTGAACCTAAAGCCACCGCATCATTGGCAATGGTATCAGCCGTATTCTGGGTAATATTCTTGATACGCTGTAATTCAGCCTCGGTAAATGGCTGGCTATTTTCCACGCCCGTTTTCAAGGCATCATCAACTTTCTTTGGATCATGGCTTGGTGCGTAAACTGCGCCCATAAATACCACGTTAAAGTCCTGATCTAACCATGTTGCAGATTGAACTGCGGTACTGATGCCTGTCTCGACCATATTTTTATATAAAGGCCCGCTAGGCTGCATGGTATAGAGAGAAGGTGCGAGCGCCAAAATCGGTTGTAATTCGGTATTTTTTCCATTCATATAAATATGGAATTTGGCCAGATCACTGCCCTTTTTCACGGTAAATTGACGTTGTTCAATCTTACTCGCATCAAGAACTGGCACTTTCACCTGAGCAGGTACGGCGCGTGCAGGAATTGGACTGAAATACTGATCAATCTTATTCAATACTTCGGTTTTATCAAATTTACCAGAAATGACCATGACCGCATTATTCGGCGCATACCATGTCTTATAGAACTGATTCAGTTCATTCAACTGAATTGATTTTAATTCAGGTAAGTCGCCAATCGGTAATCGACCTAAATACTGGTTGCCATAAGCGGCTTTCCACACCTGATCTATTAAAACTGCAAACGGCTGATCCATACGGATTTCACGCTCACGTTTTACGATTTCAATTTCAGAGGGTACAAATTTTTCTTGTAACACCAATTTATCCATACGCTCAGATTCGAGATACAGGATTTCATTCAGTGCATTTTTTTCAGGACGAACAATGTTTAAGTATTTGGTTGAGTAATAATCCGTACTGGCATTGGTCATCAAGGTATATTGATCTAAACGGCGCTGAAACTCTTCACCTTTAACGTTTTGAGTCCCTTTAAAAGCCAAGTGTTCTAATAGATGTGCCAGCCCACCTTTTCCTTTTGGATCATTCAGTGAACCCGTCAGGTAAACTGTATTTACATAGACTTTATTTTCTTTATCGTTTGGCGCAAGAATAACTCTGAAACCATTATCTAATTTATATTCTTCAATATTTTTTTCACTTTTTACGAGCACTGTCTGAGACCAAGACGTCGCACTCAACCCAATCAAACAAAGCGAGAGAGTAAGCTGCTTAAAGCGCATTAACATAATTTATCCAAGTATTTATGGTGATTTAAATCATACAGACAAGCTATGGTAGAGAATGATTCGCATTTTTAATAGTTACGTTTTGAAAAAAGCTGTTTATTTAAACAGCTTTTATCTTTGTTTTTGCACAAATTAAGCTAAAAATCAGATTGCCAGTTCAGCCTGCATATACAATTTTGCATAACCTGAAATTTCGATCCGTTCGTCAGACTCAATCCCACAGTCTAAAACTCCACCGCGTGCTGACGCCTGAAAAGCCACGAGTCGCGTCTGGTTCAACTTCTCGGCCCATAGCGGCACAATCGCAGTATGAATAGAACCTGTTACAGGGTCTTCATCAATCCCAATTGCAGGTGCAAAGTAACGAGAAACACAATCAAATTTCCCCTCACCTCGCGCTGTAATCGCTACATCAGGTTGAGAGGCTGTAATCGCTGTCCTGACTTTACCTAAACGTTTTAATACTTCCAGATTAGGTTGTTCATCCAATACATCCTGTACCGTTTCATATTCAATAATATAAGCTTGAGGATTGCGATAGACGGCTTTGAATGGTTTTGACAACCCTTCACGTAGTTCTGACGGGTAGTCAGACACTTGCTCTGCTCTACGAATCGGGAAGTTCATTTTGATTTTTCCATCAGCATCTTGGCTAACGATAAAAATACCCAGATCACGTACATGAAATTGAATCGTTGTTGCTTGAGTAAAATCCTTAAAAAGTACAAAAGCACTGGCTAAGGTGGCATGCCCACAAAAAGCAACTTCTTCTAAAGGTGAAAACCAGCGAATCTCGTAATTACTCTCATCGATTGTCTTTACAAAAGCAGTTTCAGAAAGATTATTTTCCATTGCAATATTCTGCATCAACTGCTGATCCAACCATTCATCTACTACGATAACGGCTGCTGGATTTCCTTTAAATAATTCTTGGGTAAAAGCATCAACTTGATACATCTTCATGGCATAACGCTCGCTCTATTTTTCCATCATTTTGAACATCTGCTTGATAAATGATAGATACAGATTTTTCTAAATTTACGATACACCCATTATTTTGTCTTAATAGGCTACTAAATGCCTAAAAAACAAACCTAAATCAGCATCCGCTTGCTAACAGATCAGGCAAAAAGTCCAATGATTTAGCATAATTCAAAATAAGCCATACACAATATTCACAAACAAAAATTCACAGCTCTCTATGGTAGTACGCAGATGAAACTAGCGAGAAAAGAAATGCGTATTCCTGTTAATGCCATTGTATTTGAAGACTTTGAAACCCTCGATATTATGGGGCCTGTCGAACTATTCGGTTTGCTGCAAGAACATTATCAAGTGCAGTTTTATAGCCTGAATGGTGGTCTGATCTCCAACAAACATGGCGTTATACTGCAAACACAGCCATTTAAAGACATGACCGTCAATCAACACAGTATTTTGTTGGTTCCAGGCGGAATTGTCACCTTTGATTTAATCCAGAATCAGCCACTTCTCGATCAACTAAAAACGCTTGCGCTGCACAGTGGACATGTACTGACCATTTGCACAGGAAGTTCTTTACTGGCTGCCACGGGTGTACTAGATGGCGTCCAGGCGACTTCCAATAAAATGGCGTTTGAGTTTGTGCAAAAACTCAATGATAAGGTGCTCTGGCAAGCTCAGGCACGCTGGGTAATTGATGGCAAATTTTACACCTCATCGGGTGTAAGTGCGGGTATGGATATGACCCTTGCTTTTATTCGTGATACACAAGGCGAAAAAATGGCGCAACTTTGTGCCGAAGAGGCTGAATATATCTGGAATTGTAATCCTGAAGTTGATCACTTCTGTAAAGTAAAAGCGGACTGATCAAGCGTAGTTTATGAAGATTTACCTGTTATCACTTGCAGTAGGTATATTGGTGGGTGTGTTGTATTACGTTTTAGATGTCAAAGCGCCTGCACCACCAATTGTTGCTTTACTGGGTTTATTGGGCATCGTGATTGGTGAGCAATTTATCCCTTTTATTCGGCTTTATTTCTCTTAAAGCAGCAATTTTTACTCAATCTCCCCAAACATGAGTGGCTCATAACCACTCATTTTGAGCAAAAAATCATTCAACGATCCTCAGTCAATTCGGACATCAAAACCTAAATTTTCAGCAATCATCAAAGTTTGATCAAGGTTGATAATCGCCTCTTTAATTTGAGTCTCTTTCGGATCTAATGCACTTAAATCACTGCCTCTTAAATCACACTCTGTAAAATCTGCGCTGTGCAACCATGCACCCGATAAGTCGCTCTCTCGAACTGAACTTCCATGACAACGTGCCCCTGTCAAATCGGCCTCTCTTAAACGCGTTCGAAGAAAAGAAGCTTTTTCTAAATCAGCACCCGGCAATCCAACAAAGGCCCAATCACTGTCTTCGACCCGCATATGATGAAACTGGCAATCACTAAACATGCTGCCCACAAACTTACAGTCAGTAAATTTACTATCAAAGAAATTACAGAAGGCAAAGGTACAATTGATAAAAGCACTACTTTGATGAGTTGAACCATTGAAGCGCGCACGGCGAAAAGTACATTCATTAAATACCGCACCAGTACTGTGAGCCTCAGACATGTCTAAATCGACAAATAAAGTGCGCTCATATTTTTGGTTACTGAGCACTTGCTCATACCAATCTAAACTGGCAATGCTATCTGTCGTTTTAGGTGCAGCTTCACCATATTTTCTTTCAGCCATGATGCTCATTTTTTTATTTTAGAAGATTTAAAAATATGCCATGCATTCAGATTTGTACATGCTTTTTTCATCACATCTTTAATTCTTGATTAAATAAAAAGAGCGGAAAAAACCGCTCTTCTTGTGAAAACAAACTATCAATCTTCCATGTGCTCAATAATAGCTTGTGCGAACTCTGAACAGCGTAGCAAAGTTGCATTTGACATGAGACGTTCAAAATCATAGGTCACAGTTTTAGCGGAGATCGCACCTGAAATCCCCGTAATAATTAAATCCGCAGCTTCTGTCCAGCCCATATCACGCAGCATCATTTCCGCAGACAAAATAATCGAACCGGGATTCACTTTATCCTGTCCTGCATATTTGGGTGCAGTCCCATGCGTTGCTTCATATACGGCAATGGCACCACCAATATTGGCACCTGGTGCAATGCCAATCCCTCCTACTTCGGCTGCAAGTGCATCGGAAATATAGTCGCCATTTAGGTTCAGTGTGGCAATGACAGAATAATCTGCTGGACGCATTAAAATTTGCTGTAAGAATGCATCAGCAATCACATCTTTAATAATGATCTCTTTGCCTGTTTTCGGATTTTTAATTTTTACCCAAGGCCCACCATCCAGCAACTGCCCACCAAAACGTTCCATCGCAAGTTCATAGCCCCACTCTTTAAACGCACCTTCGGTGTATTTCATGATGTTGCCTTTATGAACCAAGGTCACAGAAGGTTTATCGTTATCAATCGCGAACTGAATCGCTTTACGAACTAAACGCTGAGAACCTTCTTTAGACACGGGTTTAATCCCGATTCCACACTCTTTGGGGAAACGAATATTGGTTACACCCATTTCTTCCTGTAGGAATTTAATCACTTTTCTCGCTTCAGGAGAGTCCGCTTTCCATTCAATCCCCGCATAGATATCTTCCGAGTTTTCACGGAAGATCACCATATCGGTCAGTTCAGGATGTTGTACTGGAGAAGGCACACCTTTAAACCAGCGAACTGGACGCACACAGACATATAAATCAAGTTCCTGACGCAATGCGACATTTAAAGAACGAATTCCACCACCTACAGGTGTGGTTAAAGGGCCTTTTATTGATATAATAAACTCGCGTAAAGCATCAAAAGTTTCTTCGGGCATATAGCTGCCGTAAATTTTGTCTGCTTTTTCACCGCAGTAGACTTCCATCCATTCGATCGAACGTTTGCCACCATAAGCTTTTAGCACGGCGGCATCTACTACTGCTTTCATTGCTGGTGTAATATCCACACCAATACCATCACCTTCAATAAAAGGAATGATCGGACGATTTGGAACATTCAGTGACAGGTCTGCATTTACTGTGATTTTGTCTCCGTCTGCAGGAACCACGATCTTCTGATAACCCATTTTGCAGGTTCTCCCTCATGTATTTAATGATTATGTCTATGCCTTCTATGGCATGCTTTTCGTTTTTTATTACATGAAACAGTTTAGTTCAAAACTGGTTTTTTTGAGATTTATACGGGAAATAACAACATTTTCCCATTAAATAAAAACCTTTATTGTTATGATGCCGCCCATAGCCAAAGCAGTATACAGATATGAAAATAGTCGTATTTAATAAACCTTATGACGTTTTGTCACAATTCCGTGAGGATTCCGCTCACCTCACCTTTTCGCACTTTATCCATGATCCTGATTTACGTCTTGCGGGCCGACTTGATCTCGATTCAGAAGGCTTAACCTTCCTGACGGATCACGGCGGTCTGAATCAATACATTACCAATCCAGCCAATAAGAAATTTAAAACCTATCTTGCGCAAGTCGATGGCGATGTGACTGAAGAAGCATTAGAGCAACTTCGTAAAGGTGTGGAACTGGCTGATGGTATGACTTTACCAGCAAAAGCGCTGAAAGTAGACCAACCAGAATGGTTATGGGAACGTGATCCACCAGTACGTTACCGCGCCAATATCCCGACCAGCTGGATTGAGCTACAAATTTGTGAAGGCCGTAACCGTCAGGTGCGTCGTATGACTGCTGCTGTGGGTTTCCCAACACTACGTTTGATCCGTACTAAAATTGGTGCAATCGATCTGATTCGTCTGGGCTTACAACCCGGTGAGCAAACTGAAATTGAACCATTGCTTTATCCTGATTTTAAAGACCTGCCTGAAGATAAACCTTATCGCTCTCGCTCTTATGTGAAAAAACCAGGTGGTACGGGCGGTAAGCCGATGCACCAGAAAAAGAAAGAAGGTGATAAAAAAGACGGCGACAAGAAAAAATCAGGCACTAAACGTATCTGGCAAATGGATGAAAGCGAAAAACCACGTCGTAAGACCAATGGTACGACGCGTCCAAATACCAAAGCACCGCGCGGTCGTAGCCGTAATGGTCGTTAATCTTTAGAGATGATTTTAAAGCCCACAGAAGTGGGCTTTTTTATAGGAACCATCTAAGTCCTCATACACAAAAAAGCCGATGCTTTCGCATCGGCTTTTTTCACTACCAACAAAACTGTCAGTAATATTTAAACTTAAGCTGTTTCAAGTGTTGCATTAAGCGTAGCACTTGGACGCATCACTGCGTTTACTTTTGCAGGATCAATTGCATAGTAACCACCGATATCAGCAGATTGACCTTGTACTTGAGCAAGCTCAGCAACGATCTTCTCTTCATTTTCAGCAAGTGCTTTTGCAAGAGGCGCAAACTTCTCTTTTAACTCAGCATCTTCGTCTTGAGCAGCCAATGCTTGAGCCCAATACAATGCCAAATAGTAGTGACTACCGCGGTTATCAAGCTCACCTGTACGACGTGATGGAGACTTGTCGTTATCAAGAAGTTTACCTGTTGCCTGATCAAGTGTCTTCGCAAGCAATTTCGCGCGGTTATTGTCTTCTTTAAGACCAAGTTCTTCTAAAGAAACAGCTAACGCAAGGAACTCACCAAGAGAATCCCAACGCAAGTGGTTTTCTTCTACCAACTGCTGAACATGTTTCGGCGCTGAACCACCCGCACCTGTTTCATACATGCCGCCACCCGCCATTAACGGCACGATTGACAACATTTTCGCTGAAGTACCCAATTCCATGATCGGGAACAAGTCAGTTAAGTAATCACGTAAGATGTTACCAGTCACAGAAATGGTATCTAAACCACGTGCTACACGCTCAAGCGTATAACGCATTGCACGTACTTGTGACATGATCTGGATATCAAGACCTGCTGTGTCATGATCTTTCAAGTATTTTTCAACTTTCTTGATCAATTCATTTTCGTGTGGACGGTATGGGTCTAACCAGAAGATTGCTGGCATGCCAGAGTTACGTGCACGTGTTACTGCAAGTTTCACCCAGTCACGAATCGGTGCGTCTTTCACCTGACACATACGCCAGATGTCGCCTTCTTCCACATTTTGGCTCATCAACACTTCGCCAGTGTCTAGATCTGTGATGTTGGCAACGCCTGCTTCTGAAATTTCGAAAGTCTTGTCGTGTGAACCGTATTCTTCTGCTTTCTGCGCCATCAAACCAACGTTAGGCACTGTACCCATTGTACGTGGGTCGAAATTACCATTCCACTTACAGAAATTGATCATTTCCTGATAGATACGCGCGAAAGTTGATTCAGGCATAACTGCTTTACAGTCGTAAGGTTTGCCATCAGCACCCCACATTTTACCGCCACCACGGATCATTGCAGGCATTGAAGCATCTACAATCACGTCATTTGGTGAGTGGAAGTTCGTGATGCCTTTTGCAGAATCAACCATTGCAAGTGCAGGACGGTGTTCTTGGCAAGCATGTAAATCTTCGATAATTTCTTCACGAAGTGAAGTCGGTAAAGTTTCGATCTTCTCGTAAAGACCCGCCATACCGTTATTTACGTTGATGCCTAACTCGTCAAATAATTTGCCGTGTTTTTCGAAAGCATCTTTGTAGTAAATTTTCACACAGTGACCGAATACGATCGGGTGTGATACTTTCATCATGGTTGCTTTTACGTGTAACGAGAACAGGATGCCCGCTTCACGACAGTCTTCAAGTTCTTTCTCATAGAAATCGCAAAGCGCTTTCTTGCTCATGAACATTGAATCGATGATTTCACCATCCTGAAGTGCAACTTTTGGCTTAAGCACAATCGTTTCACCAGACTTGGTGATGAGCTCCATTTTCACATTACGCGCACGGTCTAAAGTCATTGATTTTTCACCGTGGTAGAAGTCGCCTTCATCCATGTGAGAAACGTGAGTTTGTGACCATTGTTTCCACTCGCTCATTGAGTGCGGGTGTTTTTTCGCATAGTTTTTCACAGCAGCTGGTGCACGGCGGTCAGAGTTACCTTCACGCAATACTGGGTTTACTGCTGAACCAAGGCATTTACCATAACGCGCCTTAAGTTCTTTCTCTTCTTCAGTTGCTGGATTTTCTGGATAATCAGGAATCGCATAGCCCTTCGACTGGAGCTCTTTGATACATGCGGTTAACTGAGCAACAGAAGCACTGATGTTTGGAAGTTTAATGATGTTTGTATCTGGGTCTTGCGTAAGACGACCTAACTCCGCAAGGTTGTTGTTTACCTTTTGTTCATCTTTAAGGTAATCTGAAAATTCTGCAAGTACACGTGCTGCAACTGAGATATCACTTTTCACAATCTCGATGCCAGCAGGCTTGGTAAAGGTCTCAATGATCGGTAGCAATGAATAGGTCGCCAATAACGGCGCCTCATCAGTCAGTGTATAAATGATTTTTGACTTTCCACCAGCCATATATAGCCCCTTGTGTTGGATTGAGTTATGGAAAACTGCGCTTGTGGCCCAGCTCCTAGAACCGATTTGCTTAAAACAAACTTGAGAGTATCAGTCTTCATAGCATACTAGTCAACGCCCTATCCCGTGATAACGACATTTCGCTAAAAAATACTACAATTTTATATAATAGATACTGTTAGTTCATATAATTTGGGCCAAATGTTGCCTTTTCAACTACCAAAGCGTTAGCGACCTGAAAATGCCCAGCAAACTGATCATTTAGCAAACAAATAGGTGTTTACCTACAAATGTGCCTTATTTTGTCAGAATTTTATGAACCTTAGGTTAATTCTTTAGTGGTAGTCTCAACATAAATGCCACACCTGCTGTCTGATTTTCAACTTCAGCACAACCACCATGCAACTGCATGATGGATTGAACAATCGCGAGTCCCAGCCCACCTGTTTGTGCTCTCTTATGTCGACTCTCATCAATTTGATAAAAACGGTCAAAGAGATAAGGCAAATGTTTTTCTTCGATCCAGATGTCATGCGTCACAATACGAATGACACAATCAGTCTGTTCCCGTTTTACCTCTAAAGTAATTCGTCCCTTTTCTACACCATAGACAACCGCGTTACTGATTAAATTCGCAATCGCACGCTGGATAAGGGCTTCATTCACTCTCAAATTCATTTCATCAGGAAGTTGAAGCATCAAGCTCATCTGCCGTTCTTCGATCAGATAATCAAAATAATCCGTCACATCCCGAATCAATTGCAGAATATCTACGCTGCTTTTTTCAAGCCCTGCTTCCGTATATTCAGAACGTGCAATAAATAGCATGCTCTCAATCATTTTGGTCAATCGCTCGTATTCTTCCAAGTGCGAGTACAGGAGATTTTCCAGTTCCTCAATTTGACGAGGTTGAGACAGCAAAATCTGTGTTTGGCCCATCAAATTATTGAGCGGCGTTCTCAATTCATGCGCAATATCTTCCGAAAACTGCGCCAGCTTTTGATAATCCTGCTGAATCTTATCCAGCATCTCATTCATGGCATGGCTGAGTTGTTGTACCTCCGTATTTGTGGTCTCGATCTGAATGCGGTGATTAAGTTTTTGCACGTTGATTTTACTGGTTTCTGCAATCAATGCCCGCATCGAACGGAACATGTAATGGCCCACCATAAAACCTAATAAACTCGACAATAAGATGCCCAGCCCAGTATAAAAGGCGATTTTCCAAAAATATTGCTTCAGGGTTTGATTCGCGGCATACCATTGTTGACCTGCAATCAATTGATAATGCTGATCGCCATGTTGTACCGATTGAAATGCAAGCCGTGTCGTTGGCTGTTCAGGGCTATTATTCGTAAACTGGATTTTACTGGAATAATTTAAGCTCGGGATTTTGATGTTTAACGGATTGATTCGAATCAGGTCTTTACCGGCCTCTTTGACAATAAAAATACTGTCCTCATGCCCCACCATATTTTCATAAAGTTTAGGATATTTGCCCAAGATCTGAACGGTATAGGCATCCGTCAAAAACACTTCCATGCGCTTAATTCGTGCGGCAAGTGCTTTGTCTTGCTGGATATAGACCATTTCACGAAAACTTTGATAAGACAATGTCCCAATACTGATAAAAACCACACATGAAATCAGGCTGAATGCGATTCTCAGACGCGAAGCCAAAGACAATCTATTCATCAGCATAGTCTTCTTTTAAATCAACTTTATAGCCCATCCCCCGAATCGTATAAATCAGCTTGGGAGAAAAATGGTCATCAATTTTTGCACGTAGACGACGTATCGCGACATCGACCACATTGGTGTCAGTATCAAAATTAATATTCCAGACCATAGAGGCAATTTGTGTGCGGGTTAACACCTCACCACGATGCTGTATCAATAATTGCAACAGCACAAACTCTTTGGCGGTTAAATCGATCTTGATCTCTGCACGATGGACTTCCCGACTTAAACGATTCAGGCTGAGATTGGCAATGCTATAAATTTCTTGTTCAACCTTGGGAACACGGCGTAATAGGCTTTTGATGCGTGCCAATAATTCAATATATGAAAATGGCTTAACCAGATAGTCATCTGCTCCCAATTCCAGACCTTTCACCCGATCCATGACCTGATCTTTAGCCGTGAGCATGAGCACAGGGATTTTTGAAAATGTACGAAGCGTCTGCAACACTTGCCAGCCATCCAGTTTCGGCAACATCACATCCAAAATTAATAAATCAAAAGTTTCATCTTGCAACCGTGACAAAGCCTCCATACCATCTTTTGCGATCGCACTGGTATAGCCTGATTCATTTAATCCTTTTGCCAAAAACTGCGCAATTTTGGATTCATCTTCGACAATTAAAATATGCATCCCACATCTTAACCTTTTTTATTCAGCGCAAAGATTACAAATCGGTAATTCAATTGTCATCATGACCAGATGCATTTCTTCCTACCATGTGCTGAGGAAATAAAGATTTTTATCACCAAACACTCCTTCACGAATTTTGGAAAATTGTATATGGACAAAGGATTTACCCGCTTCGCTATTGGCTCTGTTTTACTTGTGACTGGCTCATTAAGCTATGCTCAAGATGCTGCTCTTTCTGGCTATTATCTCTCAGCAAAAGTCGCAGCAGCCCAACTCAAAGCTGACAATATGGAAACCAGCTTACGCCCAGGGATTGGCAAATTTATCGCAGGTGACGATCAAAAAGATCTAACCAATGCATCACTAGGGTTCGGTTATGACTTTGGCAATGGCTGGCGTACCGAAGGAGAATATACCTTTAAAAATGATGCAGAATTTACCAGCGGTTCAACTAACTTTCCAACCAGTCTCAACCATCATAAAGTCGAGACGCAGCGCCTGATGCTGAATGCTTATCGTGATTTTGAAGTCATGCAAAATGTCGCTGTATACGGCAATCTGGGATTAGGTGTTGCACGTACAGAATCTTCAGGCTGGCAAGGTAATGCTTCTCGCCAATATCTTTCAAATACCGAAACCCAACTGGTGTATAGCGTAGGTGCTGGTGCAAGTTATAAAGCAATTGATAACCTAAACCTTGATTTAGGCTATCGTTATGTCGACTTGGGCAAAGCCGATAGCGGTTTAAATAACTTCACCAATGCACGTAACTTGCAAGATGAGCAGATGAAAGCACATCTTTATTCAAGTGAGTTCTATCTCGGTGCAAGATACTCATTCTAAATTTGAAAGGCACTGATCAGCAGTGCCTTTTTTTGCGCTCGTATCCCATGTATTGCCCTCACAACAACTGATGGCAATACATACCAAAACATTAATCAAGAAAGGTAGAATATTGCGATGTATAAAAATCTATTCGCCATCGCCGCACTATCGGCTTCAAGCAGCTTATTCGCAGCGACAAACCCATTAAGTGTACATGTTCTCAATCAGCAAAATGGTCTACCTGCTACTGATGTCACCGTTGTGCTCGAAGCACAACAAAAAAATCAATGGGTAAAAATCAATCAGACCAAAACTGATCAGAATGGACGAATTACAGCGCTTTATCCGACGCAACAACAATTAAAGTCAGGTGTTTATAAAGTAACTTTTAAAACAGGTGACTGGTATAAAGCACAAAAGCAAAGCAGTTTTTTCCCTGAAATTCCGGTTATTTTTGAAGTTGACGGCACTTTACCGCACTATCACATTCCATTACTGCTCAGCCCTTATGGTTATTCGACTTATCGTGGCAGCTAATAAAAAGGACGCTTGTCGCGTCCTTTTTATCTATTCTTAACCCTTCAACCAGCGATCAACTTTTTGCTGGTCTTCAACTTTTAATTCAACCGTGGTCAATTTACTTTCACCCGCTTGAAGTTCAAATTGTAAAAGCTCATCACGACGGAATGCATAAACCGTAAATGTGCCTTGTTGTTTTGCATACTTGGCTAAAAGCTTCTCGGAAGCCTTCACACCATTAATCGCAAGGATCACATCATTTGCAGATAAACCTGCTTGAGCGGCTGCGCTGTCACGACGCACTTGCTGTACCACCACACCTTCTGCTTTATCTACCACTTTCAAACCAAAAGCCAGAGCCTTGTCATTTTTAAGCGTGTAACTCAATCCAAACTCTGGCAACAACTGATCGAGTGGTAATTCATCGGTGGTGTTGATCAAGTGATTGATTTGCTCAATCCAGTTATCGCCCGTCAGTTCATTACATAATTCAAAAATGGTTCGTTCATTGACCTGAATACCCTGTTGGGTATTTTCATATAAACGACGCATTAAGGCATCAAGATTTGAACCACGTAAACGTAAGCCCAAATCTAAACAAAGTGCCACTAAACTGCCTTTGTTATAGTAACTAGTGCCTGCATTATTTGAGTTTTCATCCTGGCGGTAGAACTTGATCCAAGCATCAAAACTCGACTCTGAAACCGATTGAATCAAACGGCCCGGATTCTGCAAATAACGATCAAGCTGTGCTTTTAAGAGATCTAGATAAGACTTCTGTGAAATCACACCGCTGCGCAATAAAATCAGGTCATCATAATAAGAGGTGAAACCCTCAAAGATCCACAATAAGCTGGTATATCCCTCTTTATGTAAATCATAATTGGCAAAGTTTTCAGGGCGAATAAATTTAACTAACCATGAATGGAAATACTCATGGCTACATAAACCCAAGAAACGTTGATAATCTTTAGAAGGTTCTTCGGCTTCATCTGCTTTTGGTAAATCGTCGCGTGGCGTGATTAAACTGGTGCTATTACAATGTTCCAGACCACCATAACTATTTCCAGTCGCCATGGTCATAAAGGTATAGTTCTGGAATGGCGCAGAACCGAACATATCAATTTCAGTCTGACAGATCTTTTTAATATCCGCTTCTAAACGGCTCATATTAGTCGTGTGTTTGCCCGAAATCACAAACTCATGAGGAATCCCGTTCGCATCAAAGCTGAAACGACTCTGCTCTGCCAGTTCAAACGGACTATCAATCAATTGATCATAGTTGTCTGCTTTTAGAGTAAAGCGTCCTTTAACCAGACTTTTAGTAGCCAGACCTGTTGCGATCTGGAAATGTTTTAATTCATCTGGCAGGAAAATTTCAACTTCACAAGGTGCCTGTTCCTGATCTTGCAAGCCCAAACAGATACATGCGGGATTAACATAGAAACGGGTCTGATCGACATAGGCACCACGCACCGATAAATCATAGGCATAAACGTCATATTCAACAGTAATCAGTTCATGATCGGTATTGAATAAACGCCAGCGATTCTTCTCGGTTTTTTTAATATTCAGTAAACGCCCTGCTTCATCAGAGGCTTTCACCGACTCAATATGCTTGGAAAATTCCCGAATCAGATAGCTTCCAGGAATCCAGGTTGGTAACCACAACTCTTGATTGGGATTGGCTAGAAAACGTAGGGTGACATGAATCAGGTGCTGGCGATAATCGTCGAACTCAATTTGATAGTGCAACATAATTTCTAATCATGAAAATGGGAATAACTTCACACAGCTTAGCATTTTTTTACAAAGTCATGCGCAGATGTCGTAATTGTCAGCAAAAGTTGCTGGATTCTTCAACAAAAAAGTCATAGCATTCTCCTCTCACATTTAAGGCCACTGGATCGGCAATACAAGGTATGCACGTGAAATTTCTCCTCTCTCTCTTTACGTTGTTTAGTCTCGTTTGTGCAAATCTCGCACATGCAAACCTACTTAACATTGCCCCTGAAACAGTTGAAGCTGAAGCATGGTCAATCATCGATGCCCAGTCTGGACAAATCATTGCTGAACATAACAGCCATGTTCAGCGCGCCCCAGCTTCACTCACCAAAATGATGGTGGCTTATATCGCTTTAAAAGATATTGAAGCAGGTAAATTACGCAAAGAAGAAGTCCTGACTGCAACGCCTGTAGTCAGCACAGTGATGTGGGATGAATCACAAATGTACTTAAAAGCAGGTGAACAGATTTCTGTTGATCAGCTTTTAGCAGGTCTGATCGTGATGTCTGCCAATGATGCTGCTGTGACGCTTGCTGAAAAAATTTCTGGCAGCGTGCCACAATTCGTCGCGCGGATGAATCAGGAAGCACAGGCATTGGGAATGAAGGATACGCATTTCAGCAATCCAGCTGGAATCACCATGACCGATCATTACTCTACAGCTGCCGACCTGAGCCTGTTAGCCAAAGCCATTGTGAAAGAAACGCCTGAATATTTGTATTATTCAAAAATGCCAAGCTTTAGCTACAACCAGCGTTTTCACCATGCCACTAACCTTGCCTTGAAAATGGATCCGACATCCGACGGTCTGAAAACTGGTTATACCAAGGCGGCGGGCTATAACCTTGCCCTGACAGCTGAACGTCCAACATTCAATCCACATGTCGAAAAACGTCGTCTGATTGTGGTGGTATTGGGAACACCAAGTGCAGTAAAACGTGCAGAAGTTGCACATAAACTGATGAATCTGGCCTATACCTATACTCGTGATGAAGAAGTGATTCCAAAGCAGAGACTGATTGCAGAATTGCCTGTGATTAAATCAACCTTGAAAATGTTTAAAGTCGAAACTCAGCAACCGACAATCGTGACCACATCGTTATATGGTCAGTCTGTTCCGATTGATTTGAATAGCTTTGATTTACTAACACAACGTATCCATGTAACTGATGCGAACCAGCAAGTTACGACTGTTGAGCCATTACAAACCACCAATACTCGCATCAATATTGAACTGAATGAACAGCATTTGACTGCGCCTTTGACTCAGGCAATGAATCTGGCAACAGTTTCGATTTATCAAAATAACCAGTTGATTCGCAGCTTACAGATTGAAAATGATGTACAGATTGAAGAAGCCAATATTTTCCAGAAAATTATGATCTGGTTCTCAAATCTGTTTTCATTCTTTTCGACCAGCGATAGCAAAACTGCCAAACTTTATCCTTTAAATCAAGGATAAAAAACCTACTATTTTTATCAAGATTAAACATACATTATTGAAAAAAGGATGGCATAATCCAGCCATCCTTTCACAAAAATAATTAGGTTAATCATGAGCAAAACCTTACATCATATCGTGATTGTGGGCGGTGGTGCAGGTGGTTTGGAACTTGCGACACAGCTAGGTGAACGTTTTGGCAGACGAGAGAAAGCCCGAATAACCCTAGTCGATCAAAATCTCACACACATATGGAAACCTCTCCTCCACGAAATCGCAGCTGGCTCGCTGAATCCTCACGAAGAACAAACCAATTATTTTGCCCATGCAGAAAAACATCATTTTGAGTTCGTGCTCGGCACACTTGTTGGTGTGAATAAAGATCAAAAACAAATTAACCTTTTTCCCCCGCAGCTTTCTAAAGAACACACCCCACAAACTCAAACACTCAGCTACGACACTCTAGTGCTGGCCGTGGGTTCTGTTTCAAATGACTTTGGTACAGAAGGCGTGCGTGAACACTGTCATTTTCTGGATAGCCGTCAACAAGCCGATATTTTCCAGCAGGATTTATTTCACCTCTATATCGAGGCACAAAATCAGTCAAATGAGCGCGCTTTGAATATTGGCATCGTCGGGGCTGGTGCAACAGGTGTTGAACTGGCAGCAGAATTGATTGAAACCACCAAGAACTTCTATCGCTATGGATTAAAGAAAATTAATCCGAAGCAAGTCAAAATCACCCTCATTGAAGCATCTGACCGCATCTTGCCTGCCCTAAATGAAAAAACAGCAGCGCATAGCACCAAGCAGCTTAAGAAAATGGGGATTGAGATTCTGACTCAGCATAAAGTCCAGAAAGTCGATGAAACCAATGTCTATTTCAGTAATGGAAATGTCATTCACTCAGATATTACGGTGTGGGCGGCAGGTGTTAAAGCGCCGAAAGTTTTAGAGTCATTCACTGATTTTAAACGGGATAAAATCAATCGCCTGATGGTGTACGCGACCCTGCAAACCTATTCTGATCCGAATGTTTTTGCTTTTGGTGATTGTGCAAATTGTCAGTTAGATGCACGCCAGCCACCGTTAGGTCCTCGTGCACAAGTGGCGAGTCAGCAAGCCACCTTCCTTGTCGATGCGATGGCAGCACGTTTATCAGGTTCTCCACAACCGATGTTCACATTTAATGACAAAGGTTCACTGGTTTCACTGAGTCGTAATCAGGCCGTAGGAGAATTGTTAGGCGATGTTAGCGTACAAGGCTTCATTGCCAAAACCATGTATGTTTCACTTTATCGAATGCATCAGGCCAATATCCATGGTTACACCCAAGCAGGTATGCTCACCATGAAAGATTTCCTGACGCGTCGTGTCCGTCCAAAAATTAAACTTTATTGAGTTGAAATTTGATATTTCGTCTCAATATTTAACTAAATCGTTTCAAAAAGTGGAAAATAGTCAACAAAAACTGTTTTTCACTTTATGATATACAGCTAAAACTATTGATGACATGGATTCAAAACATGACTGCTATTGCAAATAACCACGTGGTTTCATTCCACTACACTTTAACAAACGCTGAGGGTGAAACACTTGATCAATCTCAAGGTGAACCACTTGCATATTTGCACGGCGCGGGCAACATCATTCCTGGTTTAGAAAATGCACTTACAGGTAAAACTGTTGGCGAAAAATTCACTGTAAACGTTCCAGCTGCTGAAGGTTATGGCGAATATAACCCTGAACTTGTTCAAGAAGTTCCAGCTCAAATGTTCCAAGGTGTGGACAACATCCAGCCTGGTATGCAATTCCAAGCTCAAACTGATGACGGCGTACAAATCGTAACTGTTAAAGCGATTGAAGGCGACAACATCATCGTTGATGCAAACTTCCCGCTTGCTGGTCAAGACCTTACTTTCGAAGTAGAAATCGTTGAAATCCGTGATGCTTCTCAAGAAGAATTAGATCACGGTCACGTTCACGGTGCAGGTGGTCACCACCACTAATTCATTTTTGAATTAGATGAAAAAAGCAAAGCTTCGGCTTTGCTTTTTTATTACCGCTACTTTTATAAAATAAAAAAATCGCTTATGGTCATGTCAATTTCTTTAAAATAAAACAGAATTATGTCGACTGCTTATCAACTGATTTGGTTTCGCCAAGATTTGAGAATTCAGGATCATGCTGCGCTCTGGCATGCGACTCAGGCTGGTCCCACGATTGCCGTCGTCATTTTATCTCCTGAACAGTGGCAATTACACGATGATGCACCGATTAAAACTGAATTCTATCTCAGACAACTGCAAAGCTTAAAAGACGGACTTGCGAGTCTGAATATTCCCTTACTGATACAAACGACTCCGCTCTGGAAAGATGTACCTGAGTATTTCGCAACGTTAATGCAGCAACTGCCGATTCAAAATGTATATGCCAATATTGAACTGGGGATAAATGAATTAAAACGCGATCAAGCTGTACAAAAACTTTTAAATCAGCAAGCTAAGGAACTGGTGCTTTTTCATGATCGCACCTTATTTCCTGTCGGCTCGATCCGTAACCAGTCCAATTTACCCTATCAGGTTTTTGGCGCGTTTAAAAAAACCTGCTATCAGCGTTTACAACCTGCACTACCGCAATGTTATCCAACACCTGCCCCCCAACAAGTAATTACGGATTTAAAGTCGAGCTCACAAACCGATCTCGAGACACTGCAACTTAAATATAAACAACAGATCAAACATACACAGGATCTCGAATGGCAGATCGGCGAAGCCTATGCCTTGAAGCAACTTGACCAGTTTGTTGAGGAACAGCTCAATGACTACACCACTGGACGGGACTTCCCTGCACGCTCTGGCACCAGTCAGCTTTCAACCTACTTAAATATCGGGATCATTTCGATTCGTCAGTGTCTTCAAGCGCTATTCAGACAACAGCAGGGCCATTTTGAAATTCAATCCGATGGACAACAAAGCTGGTTAGACGAATTGTTGTGGCGGGAATTTTACCAACATATTCTGTTTGATTTTCCCCGTGTCTCACGGCATTTACCCTTTAAGCAATCGACTCAGAATATTCCTTGGCGTGATGACCCAGTCGCTTTAGAAAAATGGCAGCAGGGTCAGACAGGCATTCCGATCATTGATGCAGGCATGCGACAAATGTTGGCAACAGGCTGGATGCATAATCGGGTAAGAATGATCTGCGCCATGTTCCTGAGCAAAAACCTGCTGATTGATTGGCGTAAAGGTGAGCAATGGTTTATGCGGCATTTGATTGATGGTGATCTTGCAGCCAACAATGGCGGATGGCAATGGTGTGCCTCGACAGGCACAGATTCAGTACCTTATTTCCGGATATTTAATCCGATTAGCCAATCACAAAAGTTCGATCCTGAGGGTGAATATATTCGAAAATGGGTTCCTGAGCTGGCCCAAATTGATAAAAAAATAATTCATGAACCTTATGCAAAAAACCATTCTTTAACACTAGATTATCCGCATCCAATGGTCGATTTAAAGCTCAGTCGTACCCGTGCAATTGAAGCGTTTAAAGCCCATTTACCTTAGTTACATAAAATAAAATTTATTTAAAATACAAAGCTTTTCAATAAACAGTTAGACAGACTATACTGTATGTTACTGTTTATAAAATTATTTTACACAATCCATAACAGAAAGTTTATCGTCAAAACCGTAAAATAATGTTACCTTCATCACAAAAGACATTTATTAAAACTAAAAAATTATGCAGAAAAATCCGGCTTCAGCACTCGTCTTGTGGATTATCTCAGCCCATGTTTTTATGGGCATCGTCGCGTATGAGTGGTTACCAGCAAGTTATCGTGGCAGTTGGGTTTTCCTTCTCATCCTTTTGATCGCGGGTGCATTTTTAAATGTCGGTCTGGCCATCATCCTCGGGTTAATCACCTTCATTGGAGTTGCAGTTTACTTCCTGCTCGACTTAGCCAATCAAACTTATGTCGAGCGTCAGCTGCTGTTATTGTTTGTACTGCCCATCACTCCGATTTTTTTAAGCGCCATTCGTCACAATATTCAGAACGCACTGAAAACCTTCCGCGCAATTCAAAGTTATGATCGTAATTATCAACATGATATTTTGCCGCTAACTGCGTTAAAACACTTTCAGGGTGAGTTAAAGAAGCTGCTTAAACTCACGCACAAAGATCACTACAAGATTATTACCACCCAGATCGACAATACCGTACTGATTCGGGAAATGCTTGGTGAAGATATCTGGAAAGAAACTCAGAATAAAATTATGGCGATTCTCTCGACTGAAAGAGATAGCGTCATTTACCATTTTATTAATGAAGAGCTGAGCCAGATTAAGAGTATCGTCATTCATGAACCTGTTGTTGAAGAAAATCAGATCTATCCTGTATTTATTCAGCAGCTTCAGGAACTCACTGTATTAAAGCTCAAAATTGAACAACATACTGAATATTTGAGCCCTCAAGATCAAGAGGTGCCTTAATGTCAGTACTGCTTAATATTTGTGGTTTGCTGGTGAGCACTGCAAATTTTCCAGATACCACCTTACAACAATTTTATCAGCAGTATTATCACTGTTCGATCCAGCCTGCACAAAATCAGGTCAACCCTCAAACTGAAACACCCAGAAATATAGCGGCCCTGTTCCCCCAACCGGCCACATGGTGGCCCGTGTTCACCTCAGATCAGCTTGAATCTGAAAGTTTTAAACGCCTCATTGATAAGGGAATAAAACCCGGCGTTATCCTGCCCAATGAATATTTTAGTGCGGTTAAATATTATAAAATCAAAAAAGCGGTGGATGAAGGTGCAATTCCTGTTGCCTTTTACCAAATGCAACATTCGAAATATTTTGCTGCCAAAGCCACCTTTTCAACAGCATTGGGATTAAGACCCCTCGCCGCCCTGATTGAAACTGGCTGGGATGAAAACCTGATTTCACAACCTGCGGGCAGCTATATCATCCAGTCCGATAGCCCGAATGAGCTACGTATCCCTGCACGTAAAATTCAACATCATCAACATTATTTTTATCAGGCCATTAAAGATCCCTCACAAGCTTCGGGTTATCAGGTGGTGATTAACCCTCCAGCAGATATGCCTGTCAATAATATTGAATATCCACATCTAGGCATCTCATGGGACATCAATAATATTCAATACACCAGTACAGCAGACGGTGTAGAAACAAATATTTTTGGTTATTTACTGATTGCGTTGAGTACAGTCGTGATCCCATTAGACTATGTCTACTCAGCACAGTATCCAAGTTTGCTCAGTACCTTCGGTAGCTCTATTTCCTGGATCTCATTATTACTTGGCGGCGGATTGCTCCTGATTTTGATCATTTCCATCATTCGCAGGAGAAGAATAAATGCCCGCAATTGATATTCTTTTCCTGTTCGGTTTTCTAGGCATCTGGATTCCTCAAGCCTTCTGGGCATGGCTCAGTTATCAAGCCTGGAAATATTCGAAAAATGCAGCCAAAGAACTGGAGAATATGCCAGTTCCAGAACACTGGCCTGTATTAAGTGTCTTAATTCCAGCCTATAACGAAGGTGTGGTCATTGAAGATACCTTACATGCCATTGCACAACAGGATTATCCAGCCCATGCTTATGAAGTTTTACTCATTAATGACGGTTCCAAAGACAATACTTTAGAAATTGCGGAACGCATGGCAGAGATTTACCCTTGCATTAAAATCGTCAATGTACCCAAAGGAATAGGCGGAAAAGGAAAATCGCGCACACTGAATAATGGTTTGCCGCATGCCAAGGGTGAATTAATTGTGGTCTATGATGCAGACAGTACGCCCGAACCCGACTGTGTGCGTTTATTGGCGCAAACATTACTGGCAGATAAAAAACTGGTTGCCGTCAACGGTAAAGTACGCACGCGTAACTGGCGTGACAGTATTCTGACCCGTTTCATCGCGATTGAATTTATTTTCTTTCAATGGATTTTCCAAGGTGGACGCTGGCAGCGTTTCGAGCTTTCTACCCTGATGGGAACCAATTATGTGATCTGGCGTGATGCGCTGGAAACACTGGGTGGTTTTGACGAAAAATCGCTGGTCGATGATACCGAAATGAGTTTCCGAATTTTTCTGGGTCAACGCCGGATTAAATGGGTACCTTATGCCGTCGGCTGGCAACAAGATCCGCCATCCTTAAGTGTCTTTGTTAAGCAACGTTCTCGTTGGACACAAGGAAACTTTTACGTCACCAGTAAATATTTACCGATTGCGTTAAGAAAACCGTTCCCGATCGGGATCGAAATTTTTAACAATATTATGTGTTATGTCCTGTTTGTGCCCGCACTGATCTGGAGTCACATTACGTTAACCCTTGGTTTACTGGGTATTGCCGGGATCACTGTTCCTGGCCCATTTACCTTACTTTGGGGCTTATCGTTCTGTCTATACGTCGCACAAATGTGGTTTACCTTATCCCTAGAAAGAGCCAAACCTCAACTATATTTCTTCTCGGTTTTATCTTATGTCACCTATTCACAGGTCTTTCTATTTATCGTGTTTAAAGCTGCCTACGACATGCTGAAAAATAAGATACAGGGAAATTCATTGCAGTGGTACAAAACTGAGCGCAGCAAGGAGAAAAAATAAATGAAAAAGAATCCATTACATCATCAGATTTTTAAAATACTGGTCGCAAGTGCAGCGCTTTCCTTGCCCGTGTTGGGCTCTGCTGACACACTGAATACCTGGACATTTGATAATATCAATACCTCCAATAAATACACGATTGAGCCGCATTTCTTTTATGTGGGCAAAGGCTCAGAATGGCAAAACATTCAGTTTAGCAGTGAATATTCGACTGAACATTTCACCACTTTACTGGTGAAATTTGATGACAAACTGATTTATAACACCACTTTGAATGGTGATGGAACGCTGAACTTTAATATACCAGCGACCACGAGTGGTTTTCACCGCTTAGATTTCATCTTGCAACAATACTCGCCAACGACATCACCTGCGGCTGATCGCACCACCTTCTGTAGTGAAGATGTGGATCAAGTGACTTATCTTAGTAATTCAAAAATTGATTACCAGCGCCATCGGCCAATTTATCGTTTAAAAGATTTACCTGATGCCTTGTTTAACCCACAAGTGGTACGCCCTACACCATTCGTCGGGGTCTTAAAATACAATCGAGCCAATATCAATGAAGCCTCTATGCTGGGGCGTTTAATCAGTGCATGGGGCTCAGTCACCCCGATCCAGTGGTATGAACAAAATGCACCAGAGAATCAGCCAGCCAACTTTTTTATTGAAATTGCAAAATCTGCAACGCCTTTACCCAACGGTACTTTAGTTCAAATCAGTGCTGAGAATGAGGTTCCGACTTTACGTATTCAATATGACAATCCGGAAAAGCTGGTTTCCGCTATTAACGGTTTATTAAATCCAAATTATTTACAACAGCTCGATACCTCATCCACCTATCTGCCCAATAAACTGGCTGCGCCTGCTTGGGCACAGATCAAGCAAATCAAAACCCTTGCTGACTTAGGTATCAGTGATTTCCGTTTAAATCAGGCTGAAAAGAATCTATTCTTAAACTTCCCTGCGGTCTGGCAACCGACCGATATTCTACAAGGACAAATTGCCTTACGTGTCCAAAGTGGATTACTCGAAGGCTCAAACATTACTACATGGATTGATGGTGGCTTGGCGGGTAGCTTAAAAACGGCAGAGCTAGATTCTGATCCAGTGAACCGACAATTTAACTATTTCGCTAAAACCATTTCCAATAACACCAACTTTAGCCTCAAGCTGGAAAACTCGGTCATTGTAAACTCACAATGTCTGCCAACCGCCAAAGGTTCACTCTGGATTGATACACAAAAATCAACCGTGAAACTGCCGCACAAACTCAAAAATGGGGTTGCTTCACTTTCCATGAGTTTTGCCACACATCCAACCATTGCGATTGATGAAAATCCGGGCAGTCTGGAAATTGCCATGACCATGAGTCAGGTGGCTAAAAAAATGCTGATGACCAATGATCCGATTCCTTTGAATCTGGTCAAGTTTGATCCAGCCAAACCTGAACTTTTAAATGTGCAAGTCAACCCGAATATATATCGTCAACAGGTATTGATGCATAAAGATATTCTTTATGCTCCAGCAACTGCACGTGGTTTTCTGGTAAGTTTCCACGACCAACGTTTCAATGTCATCACAGACTCGATTGCGGGCGCGCAGAACTTCACCAAGCTTTGGGATAAAATCCAGACAAATATTCCAAATAATGCCAGCAAAATCTTGGTGGCAGAAAATGGGCAAGTGTTTATTTTACAAAAAATTATTGTGGGTAATCAGAAAGCACCTTTAGTCCAGCAGTCATCATTCTTTATCTTGGTTGTTATAATCTCTGCTATCATGATTCTTGCAATTTTGCTCTGGTACTGGCGTAAACGACCGAATGCTAAAAATAAGGCAGATTAAATTTATACTTTTAAAAATTATTACGTTATCCGCCTTATTCAGTTTAGGGGGTTGCATGCACTTCTTTCAGGCAGACGTGCAACCTCCCCAGATTGAAGGAATTTTTTGGCAACCCGATTTAGCCACCACCCCGCCTTCAGGTAACTGGAATTTACTTGGCGTTTCAACCTTTGTCCCGCAGTGGTCCACTGTACAATCCAAAGCTTGGTTTGATCATGACATGGGTTTTGAAAAATGGGATAAAACCCTCAACTTAAAACAGCTCAATCAGCAACCGTGGTCTCAACATATTATTTTGGGGCTGGCGGGTGAATATGATGAAAAGCTTGCCCGTTCAAATGTTCTGCAACTGGCAGAAAACTCGAAACAGATCATTGAGAAAACCAAATCAATTCCATTAAAAGGTTATTACTTTCCTGTGGAAGCAGATCCGACATGGTTAGGTGTAGGTGTATTGGCACAAGCTTTAGCGACCTTACCTCAACCCGTCTGGGTCAGTATTTATAGTGCAGAGCAGTCTCCTGAACATCTGGATTCTTGGCTGAAAAGCTGGTTACCGCACAATACCGATGTATTTTTTCAAGATGGCGTCGGTGTAGGAACCCGCTCTCCCCAGCAGGCAAAAACTATTCTGGAAGATCTTCAAAAAGAGTTCGGTAAAGATAAGGTCGTGATTGTTTTAGAAGCTTTCCGTCCAGTAAAAGCAGGCCAGTTCCGCTCAGCTTATCCGTGGGAAGTGATTGAGCAGCTTAAAGCCTATGAAGGACAGAAAGTTTATATTTTTGATGGCCCGCATTATATGAACCGTATCACCGTTTATGCCGTGGCTTTATGGTATAAACTGAAATACGGCTCAACTACCTGACCCTATTTATAAGTGCGATTAGAAGCTCTTATAAAATACCAATTCAGTGCGCGTGTTGTTATAGGTATCTGTTCCATCAGCTAAAGCATCTTTGAAATAACGTCCATATAAACGCTCAACACGTAGCTTTACTGGAACATAGTTAAAAGGCTGCCATGCAACACCCGCACCATATTCAAATAAGTTATTGTAATTTTCACCTTCTGAATCGGCCAAAGTATGTAGCTTGCCATAAGCTTGTACGGTACCCGCTTCACCACGATAGACATTAAAACCAGAGCGCAATCGTAAATCCGCAATAACGTTATAGTCTTCTCGTGAGTAACTCGCGACATTACCGTATAAATCAGTGAAATAATCATTCCAGATGGTACGCTGTTCCACCGCGGGATTGGCATACCATTCCTGATATCCCGTTACACCACCGACCACACTTTCACGGAATTTATCTCGATTACGATCAATCAGATCATAGCTGCCGCCCACTTCCAAATAAGCACGAACAGGAATCGACTGCCACGGCTGATAATTTGCACCAACACCAACAGTTACTGCATTTTCGTCGATAATCTCAGGACGTACCCCACCTTTCGATTTGGTATCACGGTTCAGGTTCACAAAGCCATATACCTGCGCCCGACCATTATCCAGATTTTTACCATATCGCATTTTCAATGGGAAAATGAAATCGTCATAACGCGACTCATAAGAAGGCGCAAAGTAGACATCTTTAAAAGTTGATGGTACAGCTGAAACACTGAGATTCTGAACCGCTTGTTGTGCCTTGTTCGCCATTTCCGGGTCAGATGAAGCCGATAAATCTTTAAAGATCACTAAAGCTTCTTTATTTCTTTTTTGCTGGTTGAGTAAATAAGCTTCTTGCAATTTCAGTTGTTCATCCTGCGGTGCAAGCTGTTCTGCTTTACGCACACTCTGGATCGCTTCATTTTGCTTGTTCAAACGAATTTGTAAATAGGTCAGGCTCTTCCAGACTTTAATATCTTGTGGTGTGAGTTGTCCCAATTCAATCAGGATTTTTTCAGCTTCTTCTTGCTGGCTTTGTTCAATTTTATAAAATTTATCCCAACGGTCATAAATCGGATTACCGGGTTTATATGCCGCATCCCCTTCTTTCACAAAATCAGGCTCAGCACTCACCGCCTGTTGTACAGGTACGATTAGACCTAAAAGTAATAGTGTATGACTCAGCAGCTTATTTTTGGAATTGTTCATCGCAAATCTCAACTAAAAATATTCACAATATGGTCTATGGCGAGAAGGCTTAATTAGCATTTAAAATGTTAAATTGTTCACATATTATAACTAAATCATCGTTATGCTATCGTTAAAATAAGTTAATTTATAATAGATTAAGTTTATGAATCATCAATAGAATTTTACAAGCAATTGAACTGTTATAGAACTAGACACGAACAAATTAAATTGATTTAAAAGAGCAAAATTATGTCTTTTTCACAACATGCAGAACCACATGTGATACAACGTTCAGGCTGGCTCCGTGCGGCTGTGTTAGGTGCCAATGATGGCATTATTTCTGTTACCAGCCTGCTTATGGGGATGGCGGCTAGTGGGGCAAGTTCTCACACCTTATTGATTACCTGCATCGCTGGGCTAATTTCGGGCGCAACGTCTATGGCCGCAGGTGAATATATCTCAGTCAAGTCTCAAGAAGATATTGAAAAATCGGACCTGAGATTTGAAGCACGCGAACTGGAAAAAAATCCGCATGCCGAATTAACAGAACTGACCCAAATCTATATCTCACGGGGTTTAAATCCTGAACTTGCTCATGAAGTTGCCAAACAACTCACTGCACATGATGCACTTGGTGCGCATGCACGAGATGAAATCGGCATTCATGAAAATACTACCGCCAATCCTGTTCAGGCCGCACTGTCTTCTGCCGCCTCTTTCTCTTGTGGTGCAGCCTTGCCTATGTTGGCAATCTTGCTCAGTCCAGACACATGGATCGCACAGGCTGTGTTAATCACAGGAATTATTTCACTGGCTTTATTGGGTGCATTGTCGAGTTACTTTGCGCATACCTCAATGCTCAAAGGCAGCCTGCGCATTACCATATGGGGCATCTTGGCAATGGTATTTTCCAGCTGGGTGGGTTCCTTATTTAATGTGACTCCGATTTAGGCCAATATGCTGTCATTTTGAAAATAGCGTCTATATTCAATAATTAAATAGCGATTATTATTTGCAAGCCTTTTTGTTTTTACGTTAAGGTAATTAAAAATGCAGTGAGTCATCCACCATGTCAATTTTAGAATTATTAGAAATAAAACATCCGATTTTACTTGCGCCCATGGCTGGGGTTTCTACACCTGAACTTGCTGCTCAAGTGTCAAATCAAGGTGCATTCGGTTCTTTAGGTCTCGGTGCCAATACGCCTGAAGCAGCCAAAGCACAAATCTTAAAGACACAAGAACTAACTGATCATCCCTTTCAGGTGAACTTCTTTTGTCATCAATCAGAACAGCTCAACCCTGAAACTGCCCAACAATGGATTGAGTATCTTCGTCCCCAATTTGAAAAATTTTCTGCAAAAACCCCGACCCAGCTCAACTGTATTTATCCCAGCTTTTTAGACAATGATGACTTTCTCAATGTGGTGCTTGAAACACGTCCCAAAGCAGTCAGTTTTCATTTTGGTATCCCACACCCACATCAGATTCAGGCTTTAAAAGAAGCTGGCATCATGACCATGGTATCTGCAACCAATTTACTTGAAGCCCAAGCAATTGAAGCGGCAGGTATTGATATTATTATCGCGCAAGGCATTGAGGCGGGTGGGCATCGCGGGATTTTCAATCAGCATTTTGATGCTGCGATTAAAACCATTGATCTGGTGCAACTCATTACAAAACACTGCAACCTCCCCGTAATTGCAGCAGGCGGCATCATGAATGGTGAACATGCCAAAGACATGCTCAAACACGGCGCTGCAGCAGTACAATTAGGGACAGCGTTTGTACAATGTAAAAGTTCCAGTGCCAATGCTGCCTACCGCAAGGCATTATTTAATCAAACGATCACTCAGATTAGTGCTAGTCTTTCAGGCCGACCCGCACGTGGTTTAATTGGCACATGGCATACACAGATCGATACTCCAAATCGTCCTAATGTGCCTGCCTATCCATATACCTATGATCTGGCGAAGCAATTGATGAGTATCGCCAGTGCGCAAAATGACTTTAGTTATGGTGCTTTCTGGGCAGGCAGCAATGTCAGTCAAATTCGAGAGCTGGAAGCGGCCGATTTAGTCAATCAACTGGTACTGGAAATAAAAACCAATTAAATTTTGCGCGTAAAAAAGCCGACCATAATCGGTCGGCTTTTTGGTAGATCACTTTATTTAATCGCCTCAAGTAAAGTATGTTGAGCATTATGTGGTGCTTCACCTTCCATCGGTCGCGCACGTTCCCATACACCATCCCCTTGTAGCAACCAAGCTTGCTGATTGTCTTTGAGGTAATTCAATAAACCCAGTTGGTAAATACGCTTTTTCAAGGCTGGATCTTCAATTGGGAAACATGCTTCAACACGGTTAAACAGATTACGATCCATCCAGTCAGCGCTTGAACCGTATATACGTGGGTTACCATTATTGCTGAAATAATAAACCCGTGTATGTTCAAGGAAACGTCCAACGATCGAACGCACACGAATATTTTCTGACAAGTTTGGTAAGCCCGGACGTAAACAGCAAATTGAACGAATAATCAGATCAACCTGCACGCCCGCTTGCGAAGCTTCATACAGTTTATTAATCAGTTGAACTTCCGTTAAAGCATTCACTTTAATAATAATTTGTGCAGGTTTACCAGCTTTGGCATTGGCAATTTCGTCATCAATATAATTGATCAACTGGGCATGCAAGGTGAATGGTGCATGAAGCAACTTTTTCGGCTTCGCCATTTTGCCCATACCTGTCAATTCCTGAAAGATACGATGTACATCTTCACACAGGTCTTTATCGGTGGTCATGAGGCCATAATCTGTATAAATACGTGCGTTGGTGGCGTGGTAGTTCCCCGTACCTAAATGCACATAACGCACCAGTTTATTATTTTCACGACGTACCACCAGAATCATTTTGGCATGCGTTTTATAACCCACGATACCATATACCACTACGGCGCCTGCTTCTTGCAATACGTTCGCCACTTCAATATTAGATTCTTCATCAAAACGGGCACGTAACTCAATTACTGCCGTGACTTCCTTACCATTACGTGCAGCTTCGGCAAGCACTTGCACGATTTCTGAATCGGCTCCACTACGATAAAGCGTTTGCTTGATGGCCAGCACTTGCGGATCACGTGCAGCCTCACGCAACAACTGAATCACAGGCGCAAAAGATTCAAATGGATGATGCAATAAAATGTCCTGTTTCTGCATTGCTGCAAAAATACTTTCAGACTTTTTAAAAGCTTTTGGAATCACAGGTGTGTGTGAGTCATAACGTAAATGAGGACGTTTGAAATTTGATAATAAACGTGCCAGATTTACAGGACCATCTACGCGATAGAGTTGTTCTTCATTTAGATCAAACTCATTGAGCAGATATTCATAAATATGTTTTGGACAGTTATGGGTTACTTCCAGACGGACTGCACGGCCAAATCGACGAGAACTCAACTCACCTTTTAACGCTTTTGCCAGATCTTCAACATCTTCGTTTAGCGCTAAATCGGCATTACGGGTGACACGGAATTGATAGCAGCCTGTTGCGGTCATACCAGGGAACAGATCAGAGATATGTTCATGGATAATTGCCGAGAGCATGACATGGTGTTCTTTACCATCGGTTAATTCATCTGGCAAACGCACTACACGCGGTAATGAACGCGGTGCAGGGACAACCGCTAAATCAATCTGACGACCAAAGGCATCTTTCCCTTCTAAGGTCACAATAAAGTTCAGGCTTTTATTCACCAGTCGTGGAAATGGATGTGCAGGATCCAGACTGATTGGCGTAAGCACAGGTGCCACCTGTTCATGAAAATATTTCTTGATCCATGCCGATTGTGCAGGCGTCAATTCACCACGACGTAAGAAGCAAATGTCTTCTTCACGTAATTTCGGCAAAATTTCTTCATTTAAAATTCGGTACTGACGTTCGATTGCAGCATGTGTTGTTTTTGAAATCTGCTCTAAAACCTGCTTAGGCGTCAAACCATCTGGAGTGCGGCTTTCATTGCCCAACGTCAGTTGTTCCATCATTCCCGCAACACGGATCTCAAAGAATTCGTCCAGATTACGTGAAAAGATCAGAAGGAAGTTCATCCGCTCTAATAATGGATGAAGTGGATCGACAGCCTGTTCCAGTACGCGTAGATGAAAATCGAGAATCGAAAGCTCTCGATTTATATAACGATCGTTGTAACTGTATTCTATTGGCGTTGTTGTCGTCACTGCAGTATTCATACCCAACCTTGTTGCTTTATCATTCATCAAGTGATGATTTAAGTATGCTGCAAAATTATGTCAATTTGGTAAAAAAGCCCAAAATATTGGGCTTTTTTTTGAAATTTAGCGAATTATTGCGGAAGTTGTATCCCATTCATATATTTTAAGATCACCCGCTTGCGATATTGCAGTTTACGGTCATTGCGGTTGTCTTGATAATACTTTGGATTTGGCAACAATGCGGCTAAAAATGCAGCCTGCTCTCGGGTGAGACTTTTAGAACTTTTTCCATAATAAAATTGAGCTGCTGCTTCAACACCATAAATGTTCTGACCAAACTCAACCGAGTTCATATAGACTTCCAGAATGCGTCGTTTTGACCACATCCGCTCCATCATCCATGTCGCTACAGCTTCCTGCCCCTTGCGGATGAAAGAACGTTTATTATAAAGAAACAGGTTTTTTGCCAGCTGTTGTGAAACCGTTGAACCACCCGCGACCAGTTCACCTTTTTTGCTATTGCGCTCCAGTGCAAACTGGATCCCCGCCCAGTCAAAACCATGATGATGAATAAACTTGGCATCTTCGCCCGCTAAAATTGCGCGTTTAAAGTTATCACTAATATTGTCATAGTCACGCCATTCCTGTTTGATCGGTTTAAAGTCGGTAAAGTAATCCCAACGCATAAACATGGTCGTATTCACTGGATGGGTTCTCCACCAGACCAGACTACTAAAAATCCAGAGCTGGATCAGTAGAATGACGCCAATAATCAACATTACTGCGCGTGCTAAAAAGGCTTTCATTAAAGTGCATCACTCCATCATGCAATGAATTCATGCTAAGCTATTTTTTATATCAATAACTAGCGTAAACATATGACTGAAACGACTCCACCACAAATCAATCAAAAATTGCAAATACAAACATGGTGGTTTACTGCATTGTTAATCGCAGTCAATGTCGGATTATTTGGCTGGCAAATTCTTTCAGGGGTGAATATTACCGACCCTGCCCCTGTTGATGCAATCGCTTGGGGAGCAGATTTTACACCGCTCACCTTTACTGGGCAGGCAGAACGCTTGTTCACCAGCATGTTTTTTCACTTTGGCCTGATCCATTTAATGCTAAATATGTGGGCGCTGTATATCTTTGGCAGTGTGGCAGAACAATTATTTGGTCGAAGCTATTATATCGGTTTGTATTTTCTGGCTGGCCTCATGGGCAGTGTCTTGTCCAGTTATCTGAGCATCCGTGATGGCTACGAACTTTTACAACATTTTGATCCGAAATTACTCCCGCATATCAGTGCAGGCGCCTCGGGTGCCGTGATGGGACTGGGTGCGGCACTCACCGTCATTTCCCTGTTTCCACCTTTGCCACAGCAACGCTTCTTGCTGGATAAAAAATCATTATTAATGATTATGGCAATTAACCTTGTCTTCGGTTTTACCGTTTCAGGGATTAATAATGCCGCACATATTGGTGGCATGATCATGGGTGCATTGCTAGCCGTGACATGGTATTTCAGCCAGAAAACGCCAAGAAATGCACTGGCTCAAGTCATTGCCTTGATGATGGGTGCCTTACTGCTCAGCGCATTCTATTTTTATTGCACAGAATTAAGCACAGGACTCAATCCTCTCTGGAATGAAATCCTGCGTCAGAACCAGCTTACTTTTTAAGACTGGTTCATTTCTCTTAAACTTTGTAAGGGCGGAATATCGCATAAGTAACTTAAGCGATAACGCCCGATCAAGGTACAAATCAACATCATACTCAACGGTAGAATCAACCAGATCTCAGCATGCCACTGAATGGCCATTTGCATCTTGTAACTGGCAATCGCGCTGATCACCTCTGCAAACAGACAGGCCACGACACCCGCCAACAGACCGATAAAACCAATCTCCAGACTGAGCATACGTTTTAATTTATTCTTGGCAACGCCAAATGAACGCAATAAAGCCACCTCTTTACGGCGCTCATCCATTAGTACATTTAAACAGGCAATCAGTACCAGTACACCCGACAAACCGACCAGCATGGCTAGAACCGTGACAATCTGCACCAGTACATTGACCAGACGTTTCACCTCTTCCAGAATACGCCCGACATCAATAAATACCGTGTTGGAAAATTGCTGAATCAATTGCACCATTTTCGGCTGATCCGCTGGCGGCACATAGAAGCTTCCTAAATAACTGCCCGCATTCTCATCCATGGTTTGTGGTGAAAAAATAAAGAAGAAATTAGGACTAAAACTTTCCCATTCCACGCTACGCAGATTGATGACGGTCGCATTCATTGGCCCTTCGGGTAAGCTAAAACTGAGTTGATCCCCAATCTTGATCCCAAGTTCAGTGGCTAATTTTTCTTCCACAGACACCTGACCAGTCTGGGTAAAATGAGGATTACCCTGCGTAATCACATTATCTTTCGGATACACTGCGGCTTGAGTCAGATTCAATTCACGACGCAACGAATTATTTTGTTTTACCAGTTCTGCTGCAAAAGGCTGACCATTTTTGGCCACCAGTCGGCCCCGAATATTCGGATAAAGCGGAGTGGACTGCCATTTATTTTGCTCAAGCTGCTGTTTCAACTGAGGCATATCAAACGGCGGTAGGCCATAAACAAATTGATTCGGTGTCCCTTCTGGCAATTGTTGCTGCCAACGCTCCAATAAATCTGTTCTTAATACACTCAATACCGTAATCAAGCTCAGGCCCAAAGCGAGGGCTGTAATCTGTAAAGCAGTTTGATGTGGAATCCGTACATAGGCTGATACAGGATGTTTGAGCTGTTTGATCGCTTTTAACAGCAACCAGATCACGGCAAAAAGCGTCACACACAAAATCAAGATCGCGGCTAAGACCGATAGGCTTAACTGTAAATTATCACTGAGCACCAAACTAAAAATCACCAGACTGGCGATACCGACTGCGAACATGGCGAAATACGACTTACGTGAACGCTCCTGCTGACGGATCACACGAATCGGCGGTGTATTTAATAACTCCCAGATACTTGGCAAGATAAAACCAATCAGCACCATCACACTGGTAAAAATGGCGACTGGCAAGGCAAACAGCAAATCAGCCAGCGCAAAGCTTAATTGTAATTGTGGAATCAGCTGCAACATCAACTGCAATAAACCATAACCTAATGCAATACCGATCAGACTACCCAGCACAATCGATAAAGCACTGACAATTCCAAGCAAGGCCAGATAAGCCAGCAAAATCTGTCTCTTACTTGCTCCCAAACAACGCATCAGGGCAATATGGTCCTGATTCTGTTGCACATAACGTTGACTGGTCAATGCTATCGCAATACCACACAGCAAAATGGTTAACAAATTGGCAAGCTGTAAAAAAGTATCCAGATTTTCAATCGGTTTCATTAAACGCGTATTGGATTGGCTGGCATCGCGTAATTTCAACGAACCTTGCTCACCCTCGCCCAACTGCTGATCACTCGGTTGATCAAGCGTTTGTTCATGCTGTGTTTGCTGCCTGAAGATTTTTTTAAATGCCTTGATCTGTTCAGGCGGCCCTGCCATCAATAACCGATACTCAATCCGGCTACCGACTTGAACGGCATTGGTTTTGGCAATATCTGCCTGATGGATAATCACTGTCGGTGAAAATCCTGAAAAGCCAAGCTCCTGATTAGAATCATGTTCGATGATCCCCGTCACTTTAAACTGCCCATCCGCAATCGCAACCTGATCCCCCACTTTCGCCTGTAGAAGATCAGCTGCACGAGGACTCAGCCAGACCTGTCCAGTTTGAATACCTTGTGACTTGGGCTGAATTTCCAGTTCTCCCCGTAATGGAAAATGCGCATCAACCGCTTTGACATTGACCATCACAAACTGATCCGAGGTATGCGCCATCGAACTAAACACGGTCACAGCGGCCTGTTGCAAATCCAGTTTTTGTGCTTGCTGTAACCATTCGGTCTGAATTGGATCTTGATCGTATAACACCAGATCCGCAGCCAACATTTCAGCGGCCTGTAGGGTCACGGCATTTTGTACTTGGGTATTACTGAACTTAAGTGCTGTGGTCGCACTAATTGCTAAAGAAAGTGCAATGATTAATAAATATAACCCACCCGTACGGAAACTTTGCAGCAACAGCGGCTTGAGAACTGAACTCATAAGCCCACCTCGAGCTTTACAATTTCCTGAATCTGACCATCAGCCAGTTTGACATGACGTTGACACAAAGCAGCCAGATTCTGATCATGCGTCACCAGAACCAAGGTTGTTCCTAATTCTTTATTGAGCTCAAATAATAGCTGTTCAATTTCTTCAGCCGTTTGTCCATCCAGATTACCCGTGGGCTCATCGGCAAAAATAATTTTTGGCTCTGCAATCAATGCTCTGGCAATCGCAACACGCTGCTGCTCCCCACCAGAAAGCACTTTCGGTGTTTGCTGAGCCTGACGTACCAGCCCAACTCGCTCTAACCATGCCAATGCTTTTTGTTCTGCCTGCTTGAAATTAAAGTCAGGTTGTAAGCGTAATGGCAACATGACATTTTCCAGTGCACTGAGCTGCGGCAATAGCTGAAAAGACTGAAATACAAAGCCGATATTTTCCAGACGAACCTGCGCGCGCTGTTCTTCCGACAAACTATGCACCGCCTGTCCACATACCCATAACTCCCCAGCACTGGGACGATCAAGTGTTGCCAGAATACCCAACAAGGTCGATTTTCCTGAACCTGATCGACCTGTAATAGCAATCTGTTCACCTTGATAAATTTCCAAATTGATATCTTTTAAAATCGTTAAACTTTGCTGATTAATTTGAATATTTTGTGTAACTTTTTGGGCAGAAATAATCGGTTGTGGCATGATGTCACGTATCCTTTAGGACAAATTTGAAGTGCAATGCAAATATCTAAAGTTATCTTGTCAGTATCTAAAACGCTTGCAATGATCAGTGTCTGTTTGATCCCGACACTGGTTTCAGCAAAGACTATTTTGATTTTGGGTGATAGCCTGAGCGCAGGTTATGGCATAGATGCAAAACAAGGTTGGGTTCACTTATTACAACAACGTTTAGACCAACAGTATCCGAAACAGCACAAGGTGGTCAATGCAAGTGTCAGTGGAGAAACCACCAGTGGTGCGCTGGCAAGACTGCCAAAATTATTGCAAACCTATCGACCAGAAGTGGTAGTGATTGAACTGGGTGGCAATGATGGCTTACGCGGTCAGCCCCCACAAATGATCCAAAAAAATCTTGCCCAACTGGTGCAGCTGAGTCAGAAGCAGAAAGCCCATGTTTTACTGTTTGGGATGAAAATACCGCCTAACTACGGCACAGCCTATAGCAAGGCTTTTGAAAATAATTACAAGGTGATCAGCCAGCAATATAAAGTGAAATTACTGCCTTTCTTTCTTGAGGGCGTTGCGGGACAAAAACACTTGATCCAGAACGATCAGATTCATCCAAATGCGAAAGCACAGCCAATGATGCTGAATCTGGCGTATCCTTATATTAAAGGTGCGTTATAAACTGCGCCTTCAACTCAATAGACGATTTCAACTGATCTTTTTTTTAAAATAAACCACACGTTCGGTTTCCTGAAAACCCAGCGCGCGATGCATGGCATGACTGATCGTATTATCAATTGCTGCGTCTGAGGCAAATTCGGTGCAGGAAAATTGCTTTGCCCAGTCTTCTACTTGCTGCACCAAAGTGGTAGCAACACCTGAACGTCGATATTCAGGCAAGACATAAATGCCTTCCAGAAAAGCCACAGGTGAGGTTTGTGTGCCATTTACATATTCATATCGAATCGACGCTTCCAGCATGGCAATTGCTTGCTGCTGATCGTTATAACTTAATACTTGCAAAGTATGTGGTTGTTCGAGTAGCTGCCGCATTTCCAGTAAATGTGCATCTTCATCATCAGGCCAGAGCAATATTCTTAATTGCAGCCAGTCGGCCAATAACGACTCGGTTACAGGCATGATCTTCATATCGATTCTGCCCTTTTGCTTCACTTATATTTCTAATTCAATAAAAAATTTAAATTTATGCTTCAAACAGCGAAATTAAGGCGAGTTAAAACTCGCCCTGATTCTTAGAAATCAAAAAAAGAAACTTCACCTGTTTCTAGCGAATATTCTGCCCCAACAACAATCATTTTGCCCTTTTCAATCAGGCTTTCCAGCACAGCAGAGCCATGACGGAGCTGATTCACAGAAGCAAATACATTTGAACGTACCGCATGCGCAGACAATTTTTTCAAATCATTTTTGAGTTCGGTTTGCATCAAGATTTCAACCGACGGACGGACACGGTTTACGATTGACATTAAATTCGATGAAGGCGGCTGATCAGGGTTCATCAAGGTATCAATCGTGGCTTGAATCGCACCACAATGACTATGACCCAGTACCACCACAACAGCACAATCATAACGCTCTGCTGCAAATTCAACACTGCCGACCTGTGAAGGCGCCACAATATTGCCTGCCACACGAATCACGAACAAGTCACCCAAGCCTTGGTCAAAAACCATTTCAGCAGGTACACGTGAATCAGAACAGCCTAAAACAATTGCAAAAGGATTTTGATCACTTGCCATCTCGGCACGTTCTTGATGAGATAACAATCTTTGTTGAACTGCCTCTCCTTTTACAAAACGGGCATTACCAGCTTTTAAACGTTCTAATGCTTCTTGTGCGGTGAGCATGTGTGTATCCATGTGTGATTGACCTAAGGCAACAGTTTAATGTGCGCCCGTTTGAAAGTCACTGACAAAAATAGAAACGATCAGCATACTTGCTAATCTTTTGAACCGTAAAATAGCGGAAAATTGCTGATTTCATTGGCAAGAATTTCCATACATCTGTAGATTATGCAAATGACTCGCGTCGTCTCTTCCTCAATAATCAATTGGTTTAAAAATAGATCAAGGATTGAACAACGATGATAAATACCCGACTTACCCAACCTTTTCGTAAGGCTTTTGGCGCTGCTTTGCTGGTCTGTAGCTTAAGTACACTAGCAGTGAGTACAACTCAAGCGGCCGAAATAGAAATGAATTTTCAAAACCTGTTGCAACAAGAGCGTGCATGGGCTGGCTTACAAACCAAGACCTTAAAAGTAGGTGACATCACTTGGTCGTATAGTGAAGGCGGTCAAGCGGGTAAGCCAATCGTCATTTTAATTCATGGTCTTGCAGGCAGTCGTGACAACTGGAACCGTGTTGCACGCGCCCTCACGGCAAACTACCACGTCATCATTCCTGACTTACCAGCCAGCGGTGAAACATTAGTACCTAAAGATTTTGACTATTCTGTTCCGAATGTCACAGAGAAATTACGCCGTTTTGTAGAAGCTGCCAATCTGACAGGCCCAGCGCATGTTGCCGGTCATTCACTGGGTGGTTCTATTGCCATGCTCTATGCAGGCCAATATCCTTTTGAAACCAAAAGCCTGTTCCTGATTGATGCGGCGGGTGTCTATAAGGCAGCGACCACGCCTTATTTAAAAGATCCAAATCAGGTGAAAAACATGATTGTGAGCAAGAAAGGAGATTTCAATTTCCTGATGCAACAAGCCATGTTTACTCCGCCATTCATTCCAAAGGAAATTGCTCAGGCGCAAGAAAAAATGATGATTGGTCAGGTTGAGCAAACCCAGAAAATGGTCGATCAGGTGATTGCCTTAAATAAGCTCTATACGCCTGATTCATTTGCCTTACTGGCAAGATCAATTGACGCACCGACCCTGATTTTATGGGGTAAGCAAGATAAAATCGTCAATGTTGAAGTCGTCCCTGAGTTAAAAGCATTACTAAAAAATGCCCAGACACCGGTTATTCTGGACAATGTCGGTCATATGCCGATTCTAGAAGCAGATCAACTGGTGGTTCAGCAGTATCTACCTTTCCTCAGCAAGATTCAGGCACAAAAATCTGCTGCGGCTCCAGCGCAATAAACTTAATTTAGCGATTTGAGAATATATGTCTAAACATCCAATGATAGAACAACTGATTGATGCACAGCTCGACTTTCTTGAGCATGAGTTTGCACAACCAGACACCATTCAATCTGAATTTAAACAGTTCTATCATTGGTTGCGTTTACAGCCGTTACAGCAGATCTGGTCTTTTGAACAAATTTTTAACCTGATCGAAAAACAGATTCTTGCGACACCCGTAAGTGCATTTCTGGTTGAACAGATTGCAGAACATATTCGTTTTGCCCTGATTCACCCGATTAATGACCAGACCACGATTGAAGATGTTATTCCTGTTCTTACCGTCGATTCGATTGCCCAGTATGTTGCCAGTAAAAGTGGGCACCGCCAGCGTTTAATTAAAACCGTGGTGAATAATCCCGCGTTCTCAGCATTGATTACCCAGTTAATCCAGCACTCGATTCAGGATTATCTGGATAATTCCGTCATGTCGAAACGCGTCCCAGGTGTCGGACATTTTATGAAAATGGGAAAATCTGTTTTAGAAACAGTAACGGATTCCAATCTGAATGAAACCATTGCGCATTATTTACAAAAGAATATTTTAAAAATCAGTCAAATGAGTGAAAGAGTGCTGAATCAGCATTTTAATGATGACAAGCTCTATCATTTTCAGGCCAATCTCTGGCATAAAATTAAAGTCATGCCCTTATCGGTCTTGCGTAATTATGTAGAAGTACAGGACTTACCAAAAACCGTCGAGATGGGACATGAGATTTGGGATCATATTCGTCAAACGCCCTATCTAAAACAACAAGTACATGATGGTGTGTATGCATGGTATGCACGTAATCAGGAACGGACTTTTGATCTTTTATTACGTGATCTGAATATTGATGAAGCCCTGATTGAAAATGAACTCAGCCATTTACTTGCGCCTGTACTGCAACAGGTGATCGAAACAGGTTATTTGCGTGAGCGTGCTCGCGTATATTTAGAGAAGTTTTATTATTCGGAACAAGTGGCGCATATCTTAAAAGTAGAAGGATAAGGCTTTGCAACCCTACCCTTCAATTTCAATTGATGTCTTAGAAACTATAAGTCACACCAAGATTATAACGGCGACCATCTAACACATAGTTATAGGTCGCAGTATCAATCTCCTTATCAAATAGATTGTAGATCCCTGCGGCAACTGCAATATTTTGCGTTGGCTTATAATTTACCCCAACATCTACCATCGTATAAGCAGGTTTACCTTTTGCCATAGCAGTACGGCTTAAGTAATCCGATGTCTTACTACGGTAATTCACACGTCCCCAGCTTGAGAACTGATCGTTAATTTCCCAGTCTGCGGTTGTATTGAACATATGTTTAGGCATTTCATTTAAAGGCTTGCCTTTATTCGCGCCACTCTTTTGTTCAGTATCCGTGAAGGTGTAATTCGCACTCAAGTTCACATTTGGTAAGACTTTCCAGCCAAATGTTGCTTCTGCACCACGCATATTGGCTTTATCAACGTTCTCACGAAGGCTGACAAAGTCAAACTTCTCACCCAACCAGTCACAGCCCATTGACCCAGATGCCCCCTGACAGGTTCTGATTTCAGTGATCTTGTCTTTAAACTCACTATTGAATAGCGTAAGGCCCGCAGTCAGGTTATCTAAATTGTCCCAGTTAAAGGACATTTCATAGTTCACACTTTTTTCAGGTTTTAAATCAGGATTACCGACAATCACACCGTTACTTTGTCCACCACCTGTTGCCTGCCCCCATTCAGCAACGGTCGCACGCAGTGCTGGTGTTTTATAACCCGTTGAAACACCACCTTTAATGACCCAATTATCATTTAAGCCCCATACTCCGTACACTTTCGGGCTCCAGTGATCACCAAATTTTTCATCTTTATCTAAACGTAGTGAACTGGTTAAAGTGAAGTCATCGACAATATTCCATGCATTTTCAGCGAATAATGCCCAGCTATAACGGTCAAGATTGGAAACAGGTTTCGCTCCACCGACACTTAACTGGTTACCTTTGTCATCTAATTCTTCTTTGAGGTACATCCCGCCAAAACTCAGACTCTGACGACCAAAGTTAATTTTATTGATGGTATTAAATGTGGTGTTGGTCGCTTCCATATTACGTGACGGGTTTTCGTTTTCTTCACGCTGAATATAAGAATGTGTTTCTACTGCACCAATTTTGCCACGATGCGTCAAACTATACTCTGTACGATAGTAATCTGTGAGTGAGTTTGCTGGTGGGTTTCTGCCCGTTTGTATGGGTGAAATACTCTTACCAACAGTTGCATCACGGTTTTGAATCGAACGTTGATATTCCAGATCAATGGTGTGATCATCATTTGGGGTCAGACTAAAGGCAGCTCCGCCCGCACGAATTTTTTGCTTACTATAGCCACCATAGATTTCATCTTCATCACGTTGAGAATATAAGCCATTGGCTTTAAACGATAAAAGATTGGCGATCAAAGGCCCTGCAATGTAAGCATTGGTTTGATATTGATTACCTGAATCAGAATTTTCCTGCAACGTGGTATCAAGCTTAATGGAACCCGTCCATTCAGTTACATTTTTCTTGGTAATAATGTTGATGACACCGCCCATTGCATCTGAACCATATAAGCCAGACATTGGTCCACGGATCACTTCAATACGTTCAATGGCGCCAATATTCGGTAACCAGCCTTGTTCAATACCCGAGTTGTCGCTATTTGGGCGTACCGAACGTGTATTTACTTTTTTGCCATCGACCATAATGACCGTATACGCACTGCCCATACCGCGGATACTGATATCACTTGAACTACCGCCCCCTGTTACGACCACGCCAGGTACATCTTTTAAAGCATCGGTTACATCACGATATGCTTTTTTATTAATTTCTTCTTGTGTGAGCACAGATATAGATGCTGCTGCTTTTTTAATGTCCTGTTCAAATCCACTTGCTGTAACAACAATCTTTTCCAGTTGTACAGCCTCTTTATTCGCTTGAATTTCTGCTGCGTGTGCAAGCGCCATCATACCGCCCAATACGGAAATAGTGAGGAGTGATTGACGTGCTATTTTGTTGGACATATTCCCACCCGATTCAGAGATATCTTAAAGATTGCTTAAAATTTATGGGAATTCTAACAAAAAACAAATAAAACTCAATACAAATGATAATTATTATTATTTATAAATTCATTTTTCATTCACATTGTTTGCTTATCAGTTTAGGAAAACAAGTTTAACTTTTTAATTTTCAGTCAAAAACAATTCTCTCAATCCATTAATTTTATTTAAGAATAATATGAAATTCTTATATAAAAATATGAAGATTAAGCTTACATGATTTTGTCATTCTTATTGCAATCATCAACTGAATAAAGATATTCAAATTTTTAGGCATTTTATGCTTTAGATGATCTCTTTAAAATTATGATACTTTTCTAGTAATTTTTTATAATTGTTACATCCATTCGTTGCTTGAGCAAGTTGAAAAGATCTACAGATGTATAGACTCTGTTTCAACTTGCTTACAGCATCGTTACTTAAGCTGGAATTTGCTGGGTAATACAGTGAATATTTCCACCACCCAGTAAGATTTCTCGCGCTGGTACTCCTGTGATGAGATAGTCTGGATACATCTGCTGGAACAATGCTTTTGCCTGTTCATCGGTACGTTCATCCAATAATGGGAAAATAATCTGCTGATTACTAATCAGATAGTTCACATAAGAACCCGCCAAACGATTTCCTTCAAAACGTTCAATCGCATTGCCCTTATCAACATCAATCGTCTCATTTCCACTGGCATAGAGTGGGCCCGGTGATGGTAACTTCCATACTTTCAATTGGCGGCCTTTCGCATCTTTCGTATTTTCAAGCACTTTCAATGCGGCTTGTGAACGTGCGTATTGCGGATCATCGATATCATCTGTCCAGTGCAATGCAACTTCACCCGAACGAACGAAACAGCACATATTGTCGACATGCCCATCGGTTTCATCATTAAATACACCTTGAGGCAGCCAGATAAAAGTCGTTACCCCGAGACATTCTTGCAGAATATTTTCAATCTGAGTCTGAGACAGATGTGGATTTCGATTTGGATTGAGCAAGCATTCTGCTGTAGTCAATAACGTTCCTTCTCCATCGACATGAATTGCGCCGCCCTCTAAGATCAGCGGAGTCGAGTACGTCTCAATGTCATGCTGAGTAGCGATTTTGCCTGCAATCAGTTGATCTTGATCCCATGGGAAATACAATCCACCATTTTCCCCGCCCCAAGCATTAAACACCCAATTAATGGCTTTTTTCTGGCCTTGTGCATTCTTGACAATGGTTGGCCCCGTATCGCGTGTCCATGCATCATCACTTTCCATTTCAACCAGAGTCACCTGTGCAGGCATAATCTGACGTGCTTTTTCCATTTCAGCTTGAGGAACCGCCATAAATACTGGCGTTTTCTGAGCAATTGCAGCAGCAACCTGTGCAAAAGCCTGTTGTGCAGGCGCACCATTTCCACGCCAGTTATCTGTACGATAAGGCCAGACCATCCATACAGCTTCTTGTGCAGACCACTCGCCGGGCATGCTAAAACCTTGCTGATTTGGGGTTGTCGCATTCTGTTCCATATATTTTGTCTCCATATTTTCAAATTTTTAGAAATCAAATCTTCAATGATCAAATCAATTGATTAAAACGGTTTAAGTCGTGGCCCCGAACGAAAGTGGCTGTTTGCGGATACGCTTATAAAGCAACAGTAAAACGCCAGCCAATAACCACACGCCACCAAATTCCAGCGCTGATTTTTCCAGATGTACCCACAAACCTAATAAGCACAACACTGAAGCCAGTGGTAGTAATAGATTGGAGAAAATATTTTTTAAACCTGCGCGCTCTTTACGTATCACAAAGAATTTCATGAATACAGAAAAGTTCACCATAGTGAAGGCAATCAAGGCACCAAAACTCACCAGACTCACCACGGTTGCCAGATCAACGGTAATCGCTAACAGAGAAATCAAGCCGACGAAGAAGATCGAATATAACGGCGTACCTAATCTGTGATTTACATAACCGAATATTTTTTGGTTAAACACGCCATCACGTCCCATGATATAAAGCAAACGCGAAGCGCTGGCATGAGAAGCCAAACCAGAGGCAAATGCATTCATGATCTGTACGGTAAGTAAAGCTGACTGAAAAAATACGCCCCCGACAAAGAGTGCAATTTCAGGTAAGGCTTCATCTGGATTTTTAAACTGTTCCAATGTCGGAAAGGACAATTGAACAAACCAGGAAACCGTAATAAAAATAAGGCCGCCTAATAATGTTGTGAGCATAATTGCCCGAGGAATGGTCTTGGTCGGATTGCGGCTTTCATGGGCTAAGGTCGATACTGCATCAAAACCTAAATAAGAGAAACATACCAATGACACGCCTGTCAGCAAGGTTAGATATTCAGGATTGCCATTAAATAATGGTGTCATTGTCGCTAGGCTTTGATATCCCTGTGAATGCCCCATTCCAGTAACCACCAGAAAAATAAACACCAGCATCATTGAAATCGTGGCTGCAATAAAGATAAAGCTGAAGTTCGCCAGAATATTGATACGAAAGCTGTTGATTAGCGTAATGATCCCGACCATGATCACCACCCATGTGGTATAGGCAATGTCAGGCATCAATGCATGGAGATAAAAGGACGCGAGTAAAACATTAACCAGCGGAATAAGTAGATAATCAATAAGCGAACACCAGCCCACAAAAAAACCCGCTGTCTTGCCGCATGTTTCAGTGGTGTAGGTATACGCTGACCCTGATTTTGGTGTCAGTTTACTAAAGCGTGCATAGCTAAATGCCGTCAATAGCATTGCAAACAAGGCCAAGATATAAGCCAGAGGAACCCGTCCCTCAGTGACTCTTGAAATAATACCAAAGGTATCAAATACGGTTGCTGGAGCCATATAAGCCACACCAATGACAACGACTTGCCATAGTGAGAGCCCTTTTCGTTTGTTTTCGCTTTCCATGCACGTTTCTCCTGCATCAATGCAAATATTTTCGCAGTACTTTTTTATTCATCTTGGATGGTGCTATTGAACAGAGAAGTCCCTTTCCCGATTCAATCAGCAGTTGGAAAAATTAGAGCGTAATCACGTTTTCTTCGAGATAACTTTGCATCCCCGACTGCCCTAGTTCTCGCCCAATGCCACTCTTTTTGAAACCACCCCATAACGAGCCAGGTTGAATCATTTGATGGGAATTAATCCAGATATGACCAGAGCGAAGTCGCTTGGCAATTTTTTTACCATGCTCCAAAGACCCTGTGATGATGGTTGCAGCCAGACCAAACTCAGAGTCATTGGCGAGGCGAATAGCTTCTTCTTCAGTTTCAAAGCTTCGACAGCAAATCACAGGGCCAAAGATTTCCTCTTTCCACAATCGACTGTCAGTCGGAACATTGACAAAAACATGAGGCTGAATGAAAAAGCCTTTTTCAGGCACAGCAATTTGCTCGAAATCAATTAAAGTTTGAAGTTTTTCGTCTTTCGCAATACTTAAATACTCACGAACTTTCTGGAATTGCTTTTGTGTGGTCATCGGCCCCATTGCAAATGGACCGCCCAGATCAGAACCCAAAGTGATTGATTCCACCGCAGCTTTAAACTTCTGGTAAAAGCGTTCAGCAATCGATTGATGCACCAGTAAACGTGAGGTCGCAGAACACATTTGACCACTGTTATAGAACATGCCGCCGAGTGCTTTATCGACTGCTTCATCCAGATCTGCATCTTCAAAAATAAGGATCGGCGATTTTCCGCCGAGCTCTAATGTGACGCGTTTAACCGAACGGGCTGCGGCCTGCATCACATGAATGCCTACCTCTGTGCTACCAGTGAAAGAGACTTTATTCACCTCTGGATGTGTCACCAAATGCTGCGCAGCAAATGCATCTCCCAAAATCAGGTTAAATACACCCTGAGGAAACTGGATCTGATCCAACAGCTGAGTAAATGCATATTCAGGCAAAGGCACCAACTCGGAAGGTTTAAAGATGAGCGTGCAACCTGCAGCAAGGGCCGGTGCGATTTTCCATGCGCTGGTGATTAACGGGAAATTCCACGGCGTAATTAAAGCAACCACACCGACGGGATTTTGCTGATGCGTCAGTTCAATACCACCGTCACATTCAGTCACCTGACTAAATGCAAAGTTTTTGACTAAATTGGCATAATAGCGGTAGCACTTAATGCTGTTGTCGACATCGACTTGTGCTTGTTCCGAAGATTTACCATTGTTACGGTGGGAAAGTTCAATCAAGGTATTTTTTGCTGCTTCAATCGCATCGGCAATTTTATTTAGCCAATTCGCGCGTTCCGCAGGGCTTGTCAAACTCCAGCTTTCCAGCGCCTGTTGCGCAGCAGCCACGGCAGCATCTACATCCTGTGGGGAAGCCGTAGTAAATCGGATTAATTCCTCTTCACTGCCAGGATTGACCACCGTAATCTGGGATGTTCCTGTCGTGTTTTCCCATTTTCCATTGATATAATTCTTCATCTGCTTGCTCTCATACGGGTACTAAAACGGATTCATCGTGACTGCCCACAGGATTTCAGCCTGCTTCATGTCAATCATTTCCGCTTTATTCCTCATTCATTCCATCGACATCATCTGTTGCTCTCCCGCTACTTCTATCGATCAGCGAGACTCAACTCACCCCGCAAGGCAAGTTGATTTTTCATTGGGAAACAAAGAGATTCGGCTTATAAATGACCTTCAGCTTTTAATTCCTGAATCGTATTCTGAATCGCATGACGTAAGGTTTTCACAGCAAAGTCAATTTGATCACGTGTCAGGATTAATGGTGGAGACAAGACATTCATGTGACCCACTGGACGAACAATCAAACCGAGTTTTTGGCAATGGTTCGCAATACGTTTACCGACGCCAACAGAACGGTCAAACAGTTCTTTGGTTTCTTTATTACGTAAGTTTTCGATACACATCATGAATTTTTTGCCGCGTACTTCACCGACAATTTCCAGATCCGCAAGCGTCTTTAATTGCTCTTCAAAGTAAACGCCCATGTCTTGAACATGTTCACAAATCTTTTCTTTTTCCAGAATTTCAATATTCTTCAGTGCAGCAACACAACTCACTGGATGGCCTGAATAGGTAAAGCCATGCGTCAGCAAACCACCTTCATGATGCGGCTTGCTGATGGCGTCATAAATCTCATCAGAAATAATGGTTGCACCTAAAGGTAAGTAGCCTGAAGAAAGCCCTTTTGCACAGGTAATAATGTCAGGAACAATGCCAAACACGGCTTCTGAAGCAAACATATGACCTAAGCGACCAAATGCAGTGACCACCTCATCAGACACATACAGAACATTGTATTTCTTACATACTGCCAAAGTTTTGGCATGGTAGCCTTCTGGTGGAACAATCACCCCGCCCGCACCCATGATTGGCTCGGCAAAGAAAGCAGCCACATTATCTGGGCCAAGTTTCAGAATCGTATCTTCCAGTTCCTGAACCTTTTCATTACAGAAATCTTCCATCGACTGCGATGCAGGCTTGCGGTATGGATTTGGGCATGACACATGGTGAACCAGTTCGTTGTGAATTTCGAAACCGACATGATCGGCTTCAATTCCCGTCAGGGTCATACTGATGTAGGTACTACCGTGATAAGCATCTTTACGGGCAATCAATTTTTTCTTGGACGGCTTACCAATCTGATAGAAATAGTGGTGAATTAAACGTACCGCCGTATCATTCGCCACCGAACCGCCACAACCATAAAACACATGATTCAGATTACCCGGTGCCAACTCAGCAAGTTTAGCGGCCAACTTGGCTGCTGGTGCTGTGGTTTGATGACCAAAAGGCGAAAAGTAAGGTAATTCCATGATCTGTTCAGCAACAGCATCCGCAATTTCTTTACGACCATAACCGACATTGACACACCACAGGCCGCCAATACCATCTAGATATTTATTACCTTGTGCATCATACACATAGACATTTTCACCTTTAGACATAATTAAAGAACCTTCGTCTTTAAATGTCGAAAAATCGGTCCAAGGGTGAATCACATGATCCTTATCTTTTTGCCAGATATCCTGAATATCTACTTCTACTGGTAATTTTGAGTTCATCTTCTATCCATCCATCTTTATTACAATGCTCCATTCCAGCAGCATGCATGTCTTACACATTGTTAATTTGTTGATAATTAAACTGTTGCTGTATTGTTTTGAGCGACTTGTGCGGCTGACTGTGCGTCATAATTTAAAATGGCATTCAGCAGCACATCGGCACCTTGAGCGGCATCTTGCATATAAATATCTTCTGCCTCGTTATGGCTTAAACCATCAATACAAGGAATAAAGATCATGGTCGTTGGACAATGTTTTGCGATATTGATTGCATCATGTCCTGCACCACTCACTATTGTCTGGTTGCTATATCCCAAGCTATTTACCGCGTCTTGAACTGTTGCAACGCAAGTCGAATCAAAATAAGTCGCTGGACTCAGCCAATGTTGAGATACGCGAACTTCCAGATCTCGTTCCATCGCTAGACGAGATAAGATTGCTGTTGTTTCGATTTCCATTGCTTTCAGTGCTGCATCATCTGGATGACGTAGATCAATGGTCCACTGAATCTGTCCTGGGATGGTATTTCGTGATGAATTGGCGACCTGCATTTCACCAAACGTCACCAAGCCTTGTGGGAATTTCTCAAGAATGCATTTTTCAATCGCGACAATCATTTCTGCCGTGCCGACCATAGTATCTTTACGCATATTCATCGGAGTCGTACCAGCATGCGCAGCTTTACCTTGGGTTTCGACATCTAACCAGAGAATGGCTTGACCACCTGTCACCACGCCAATCGAGATCTGGTTTCTTTCCAGTACTGGTCCTTGTTCAATGTGCGCTTCGTAATAAGCCTGAAATGGACGAGCCAGTGGGTAATCGCCCATTTGCCCTGTACGAACCAGCTCCGAATAAACAGAAATACCGTTTTTATCCTTGGTGTCATAGACTTGCTGTTTAGGTAATACGCCAGCGAATGCTGCGGAACCCATCATTGCAGGAGTGAAACGTGCACCCTCTTCATTCATCCACACCACCAATTCAAGTGGATGGTCAGTAACAATATTCTGTTCTTCTAAGCGCTGTAACACTTCCATGCCAGCCAGCACACCATAAATTCCGTCAAAGCGACCACCCTTTGGCTGGGTATCTAAATGGCTGCCCATAGCGATAGGTAATGCGGTTTGGTTTTGCCCTGAACGGCGTAAAATCAGGTTACCAACTTCATCATAATGAATAGAAAGATTAATCTGCTTGGCCCACTCAAGCAGTAAAGCCCGGCCTGAAATATCTTCATCCGTGAGCGCCAATCGTGTATTTCCGCCTTTCGTAGTCGCACCGATCTTCGCCATATCCATGAGCATCTGCCATAAGCGCTCTGCATTCACTCTCATTGTTTTAACATCCCTTTTATCGATATATTTTAAATATCACTTTATTCACGCTACTTTGATTAATTCTTCAATTAAAAACGAGTGCCAATTCTTCCAAAAAAACAGGTACCAATTTAAGTATGAATGAATAAAAAACAATTCCTTTTGTTTTTCAAACAAATAACCAGAGCATTAAACTAATCTTATTTTGAGAAAAATCAATTTATTTTTATTAATTTTTTAGTCTTTTCCAGCACCACCTAAACCCGAACACAAAACAGCCAAAATGTTTTATATATAAAACATTTTGGCTATAGATCCACCTCAACTACATTTAAAACATAAATAATTACATACTAACCAATAGCATCTTATTTAATAATACAAAGCTTCATTTTTAAATTAAAAAAGTTTAGTTAAACTAAAAACCACCGTCTTATCCGCACTTGGTAGATCTTTATTAATATTTGCATTGGCATAATAAAGATCCAAGATAAAATCATGATAGTTAAAATCCAGCCCTATTTTATAATCATAAAAATGACTTTTCTCATCAGTTCCCCAAAGCACGGCATAGGCATTTTTATTTGCGAACTGGTTATAGGCCACTTGAGTATATATATTCCATTGTTCCGCGACGGGATAACGATAGCCAGCCTCATAACGCAGCATTTTACCTGTTTCAAAGGTATAATCAGGTGTGTAATAAAAAGACAGGTTGAGCTCATCCTGAGCATTGAGTAAATTTGAAGTCATCAATCCAATTGAGTATTCCTCAAAATCGACACGAGGCAGCGTCTTATCTTCATCAGGATAGTTCACATCCAGATATTGCAAATTCAGCTTTAGATCATTATTTATTTGATAATTATAGCCAATATAATAATCCAGCTCTAAACTACTTCCTATATCTAGCTGAATATTCGATGCAAAAAGTTGCGTATAAAATCCAGAATCATGATCGAGCCTTAATATTCCTTGAACAGCAGGTTTTCCTTTGGTTTGCGTCGTCCCTCGCCAATAATACTCTGTTAAAAATGCAAGCGAACCACTGACTAAAAAACTGTCCTTATTATCACCCTGATCATGATCAGTTGATTTTGCATTTACTGGTGATATTAACATAGATGCAATTACCGCTAAAATCCATTTTTTATTGATCATCCATTTATTCCATTAGCATATGATTATTTTGAATCTTGATTATGTTGTGCACATTTTATAAATCGAGAACCAATTTTCAAAAAATCAGAAGAGCCATTTATTATTTTATTTAAAATACAAACAATTAAATAAAAGTAAAAAAAAGAAAGCCATCAGACTTTCTTTTTTAAATACATTTATTTATTTTTACTTAATTTACCATTATATACCTGTTTTCCAGCGAACCAGGTTTCGGCAACTTTCCAGTCCTTAATGTCTTTGTTGAGTGGTGTTTTCAAAGCATCCTGTAAGACCACAAAATCAGCCCATTTCCCGACACTGATACTGCCAATCTCATCGCCCCACCCTGCAACATTGGCAGGTGCTTGGGTATAGGCATATAAAGCTTCATCCAGACTCAAAGCGTTGTCGCTATAACGGGTTTTACCCTGATACTCACGAAATACCACATCGCTGAGCTGCAACATTGGATTTTCAGATGCCGTAGGCCAGTCACTTCCCAAGACCATGGTAGCGCCACTACTGAGCAAAGATTGCCAAGCATAACTATATGGCGTACGCGCCTTACCCAAACGGGATTCCTGATAATTACCTGTAATAGCATGATCAGGCTGCATCGAAGCCACAACACCTAGCTCCGTAAAACGTGGAATAGCGTCTTTAGATAGAACCTCAATATGTTCAATTCGATTAGCAAATTGGCGATGTTTAGGGCTATTTTCAATCGCATTCAGGGCCATATCCACACTCTTATCGCCAATCGCATGAATCGCGACAGGGAACCCGACTTCATTGGCATTTTTCACTGAATTATTCAGATCTGCCTGTGACGTAATTGGGGCAATATTAAAATGATGACGATCTGCATATGGCTCATTCAGTGCAGCGGTATAATTCATCAATGTGCCATCGACAAAATATTTCATATACGCAAAACGGAACTGTGGTCCTTTTTTCCACTGCTGTTCTTTTTGTATAAATTGCTGATTCAGTTCATCACGTTGCTTCGCATAACGCTGGAAATCAGCGGGCGTTACCTGATCATCACCCGCCATTAATCCAAAACGGATACGCATTGGTAATTCCTGTTTCGACTCCAGTAAAGCAGGATAAACCGTATCTAACTCAGTCCACATATCATGTACAGAGGTAATGCCTAAGCTATTAAAATGCGCAATGATCTTTTCAACGACTGGCAGTGCCGCTTTTCCTGACAGTAAGGCACTGGTATATTTAGGATTTCCTAGAATCAGTTGAGTACCCGCAGTTTCTTTAAAAATCCCGGTCGGCTCACCTGTCTGTGGATCTTTGACAATCTCGCCACCCTCTGGTGATTTGGTATTTTTATCAATTCCCAGCACTTGCATCGCCTTGGTATTGACCCAGACTGTGTGATAATCAATATCCTGTAACACCACAGGACGATCTGGAGCAATCGCATCCAGCTCCTGACGGGTTGGCATATGATCATCTTTCAGGCCCGTGATGTCCCAGCGCCCTCCCATTAACCAAGCGCCTTTCGGTAATTCTTTATCTCTTTTGGCAATTAATTTAAGCCATTCCTGACGATCCGTGATTCCGAATAGATCAACACCGTCCCATAATTCCAGACCGCCCAACAAATGGGTATGTGCATCGGTTAATCCTGGAAGGACTGTTTTACCTTTTACATCGATAACTTGTGTCTGCTTGGTCGCCATATTCTGGATATAGGTATTATTGCCGACAGCCACAAACTTTCCATCTTTCACGGCAAATGCCTGTGCTTTTGGCTTGGCTGGATTTGAGGTTCGAACATCGGCATTTAACACAATCACATCCACTTGTGGCGTTTGCGCATAGCTTGCCAAGCTCATGACACCGATACTGATACCTAACACTAATTTCTTATTCATAAATCCCTTACGTCCTTATCCAAAATTATTTTTGTGCTTTTTTATTCTCTTTGCTTTCTTTATAAAACCTAGAACCAATTTAGCTAAAAATGCAGGAACCATTTCCATTCAATTCCTCAATACATTGAACATGCTACCCCTAGTTATAATTAATAAAAAATTTAATTAATTTAAATATATAGATCTAAAAACCAGTATTTTTTCTACGAATAAAAACTTGGATTTCCCTCAGCTCAAGTCCAACAATTTAAAAGCGATAAAAATAAAAAAAGCCCTCGAAAGGACTTTTTAAACGACAGTAGATGTCGAGCGATTATTTAAAATAAGCGCCTTCAGCCTGTGTATGATCAGTTTGATCCACAACACGCTGTAACTCTGGTACATGCTGTCTTAATGTGGTTTCTACGCCTTGCTTTAAAGTGACATCAATCGCAGAACAACCTTGGCATCCACCACCGAATTTCAATACAGCAGTCAAACCATGCTCTGGGCTATCCTGTACTTCAACCAGACTACAGTTACCGCCATGACCCGCTAGACCTGGGTTAATTTCTGATTGCAATACATAAGTAATGCGTTCTTCAATCGATGCATCTGGGCCAACACGTGGCACTTTCGAGTTCGGTGCACGGAACGTTAATTGACCACCAAAACGATCTTTGTTGTAGTCAATCACCGCATCAACCAAATACGGAATTGATGGCGCATCCACATAGGCAGGAAAATCTGGATAATCCTGTTTATAGTCTGTTGGCACCACTTCATCAGGTGCACTATATGCCATACAACATTCAGCACGTGGAGTACCTGGATTCTCTACAAAAACACGAACGCCAATCCCTGGTGTATTTTGCTTTGCTAATAAATCACCTAAGTACTCTTGTGCAGAGGGAGTAATTAAAAGGTTTGGAATTTCTTCTGCGACAGCAGTGTTGGTGTTCTCAGTCGACATAACAATAATCCTCAAGCTGATGTCGTTATATTAACCGAAGATGGAGGGTAATTAAAAAAATTCAACCATTTTTGTAGGAATTCTATGCAAGATCATTGTTTATTAAGTTTTTAATGGCATTATTGCTTAGACTCTGATCAATTTAAAATATTTATGTTACATCTACCCTTTGGGCACACTGTGACCCTGATCATTATTACAGTTGCAATTTCCTTATTGGCCTTCTCCAATCAGGCAGTGATGAATCGTCTGATTTTCTGGCCTCCTGCCATGCAACGTGGGCAATATGACCGTTTTATCACGCATGGTTTTATTCATGCCGATGGCACACATCTCCTATTCAATATGATCACGCTGTTTTTCTTTGGCAATATCATTGAAAGCTTCTATCGTCAGTTTTTCTATGACATGGGCTTTGTCTTATTCTATCTGGGCGGTTTAATCGTTGCGATCTTACCTAGTTACCTAAAACATCGCCATGATGCGCAGTGGGCCAGTCTGGGAGCCTCAGGCGCAGTCTCAGCCGTGCTATTCGCCTATATCCTGTTCCAGCCTTGGAATCTGATTTTTGTCTTTTTCATTCCTGTGCCTGCGATTATTTTTGCAATTTTATATGTCGCTTATAGCATCTGGTCGGGCAAACGTGGCAATACCAATATCAACCACAGTGCGCATCTTTGGGGAGCCGCCTATGGGGTGGTGGTGACCATCATTCTGGAACCTCGCGTTGTTCCACATTTCCTGAATCAGTTGACCAAACTTCCTTTTTAAATCCATTCACGATTTGCCCCAGTTTTGGGGCTTTTCTTTTTTTAAGATTAACAATCAAATTTTAATTATTTTTATCATAAAAATCATCTCTCTAAACTCGACTGCATTATTTTAACGGATTAAGTCGATTCTCATGCCTCGTAACAGCCTTCTCACGACCTTGTCGATTGCTCTTTTTAGCCTTTCGATTTCAGCGTGCAGTAATGATGATTCAAATGAATCTAATACTGTGGTTGAAACCAAGAAACAGCCCAATATTTTATTCATCATGGCCGATGACTTAGGCTATTCAGACTTAGGTGCGTTTGGCGGAGAAATTCACACCCCGAATATTGATGCACTGACGCAAGAAGGCCGCATTTTAACCGACTACCATACAGCGCCAACTTGCTCTCCAACCCGTTCGCAATTGATTTCAGGTACTGACCATCATTTGGCAGGAATTGGGGCAATGGCTGAGCTGACGCCTGCACATTTAAAAGGCCAGCCCGGTTATGAAGGTTATTTGAATGAACGTTCACTTTCGATTGCTGAAGTCTTAAAAGACAATGGCTATCGTACGTATATCAGTGGCAAATGGCACTTAGGTTTGACACCTGAAACCAACGCACATGCCAAAGGATTCGATCATTCATTTACCCTATTACAAGGCTTGGACTTACATTTTAAACAAGCGCCGAGTGCCTATAAACGCAATGCAACCTATACAGAAGATGGCAAAGAAGTGCCTATTTCATCTTTACCTGATGATTTCTTCTCGACCAACTATTTCACCGACAAGCTGATCAGTTATTTAGAATCTGGCAAAGATTCAGGCAAACCATTCTTTGCTTATGCAGCTTACACCGCGCCGCATTGGCCTTTACAAGCGCCTGCTGAATATCGAGACCGTTATCGTGGTGTCTACGATGCGGGTTATGATGTAATTCGCGATGCGCGTATTGCTCGCCAGAAACAGTTGGGCTTGATCCCTGCCAACTTCACTGCAGCTGAACCCATTGCCACACAAAATGCACCACAGAAATATGGCAAATGGAATGAGCTTTCAACTGAACAAAAAGCACTGGAAGCACGCAGAATGGAAATCTATGCAGGCATGGTGGAAAATCTGGATGCCAATATTGGGCGGGTCATCCAATATCTCAAACGCAATAATTTATATGACAATACGCTCATTTTCTTTGTTTCAGATAATGGCGCAGAAGGTTTTATCCGCGGCAACTATGGCACTGAATCTGGCTTTGATAACAGTGTCAATAACGTAGGTACATCGAGTTCTTATCATTATGTGGGGCCACGTTGGGCAGAAGTGAGTGCTGCGCCATTCCACTTATGGAAGGATACGGCGGGTGAAGGTGCAACCACTGCCCCAGCAATTGTGAAACTCCCTTATCAAACCAAAGCACAAAGCACTCATCATGGTTTTGCTTCCGTGCTGGATGTGTTCCCGACAGTTTTAGATTACGCCAATATTGCCGTGCCACAAGGCCAATATAAAGGTCGCCAGATTAATACCCCAAGTGGCTATTCATGGAAATCGGTACTTGAAAATAAAGCTCAGGCCATTCGTCCCGTTAACTTTAGCTTTGCCGATGAATTACATGGCAGTAAATATGCACGTCAGGGTGACTGGAAAATTGCCTTACAGGGTAAAGCCGAACTTGGTACAGGCACTTGGGAACTCTACAACCTGAAAAATGATCGTGGTGAAACCCAAAATCTGGCCCAAACTAATCCTGCAAAACTGCAAGAACTGGTAGATGTGTATAACAAATACACCCAGCAAAATGGGGTCAAGGAATACAATCTTCAATGAAACTAAGTCCCCTTCTCGTTTCCCTCTGTAGCCTGTCCCTTGTGGCAGGTTGCAGTAGAGTTGGGCCAGAAGTAAAGCCATCTCAACAACACCCAACAACTCAACTTGCATTGTTGGGCTCTTTATCACAATGTCAGAGTTATTCTGGCTTACCCGATGCATGGCAAAAACATAAAACAGCGGGGATGGTCTGGATTCCTAAAGGCTCATTTCCACTGGGTTCCAATCAGGCCTATCCAGATGAACTCAATTTTGGTGCGAAAGAACGCCAAGTGGATGGCTTCTGGATCGATCAAACTGAGGTCACGGTTGCCCAGTTTTCCAGTTTTGTCAAAGCTACGGGCTATATCACAGATGCAGAAAAACAGAAGCAGGCAGCCGTATTTTCTCCAGATGCCAACCTGCCTAATCAATGGTGGCAGTTAAAGACTGATTACACATGGAAAACACCAAATGGTCCGTCGGGTCAAGCGCCTCTACCCTCCGAACCAGTCCGTTATGTCACCAAGAATGATGCAGAACATTATGCAGTCTGGTTGGGGCACGATTTACCCTCTGAACAGGAGTGGGAATATGCAGCCAAAGCGGGTTCAAAAAATGATACTCCGCTTCATCAGGCGCCACAGGATGCCCATCAACATCCGCAAGCCAATTATTGGCAAGGGGAATTTCCACTTAAAAATACAGCTGAAGACCATTTTGAAGGCGTTGCCCCTGTCGGCTGTTATGCGGCCAATGCATTTCAGTTATACGATATGATCGGGAATGTCTGGGAATGGACATCTTCTGTCTATCATGGTGCGCATGATCAACATATGGGAAATTATACGGATCTACGCCAGCAAAATAACGCGACCACGCAATATGTGCTTAAAGGCGGTTCTTTTTTATGTGCTTCTAATTTCTGTGCACGTTATCGCAATAGCAGTCGTTATCCTCAGGAGTTTGATCTGGCGGCAACGCATGTCGGGTTTAGAACTGTATTAAGGCCACAAGAGTGATATTCATCTCATTTAAAAAATTTTAGTCCCGTTCTGGTAAAATCGAACCGATCGTTTTAAAGTGATATTCAAAGCAATAAAAATACGGGACAGAACCATGAAAAAAATATCACTCTACCTTTGTCTGTTATTCACATTCAGTCTATCCGCTTGTGCGGTACATACGCCACATGGCAGTGTTGTGGTTGATCCAGAGGGTTATCACGATGGTCATGGTGACTTTTGCCCACCAGGACAGGCCAAAAAAGGCCGTTGCTAAATTTAATCTTGCCTAAATCTGTGATGGGTTTAGGCAATTCATTTTGTTCTGTCGTACCTGAATGGCTTAACTCATCTTTTGATTGCATAAAAAGTCACATTTTTTCTGATTGATAATTTTATTTTGGTAAAACCCATATAGACTATATGGAAATAGTTCTTGTTCTTTGCTGGACGCTTTAAATGAATCAAACCCAATCTCATGCTGTACTAGACATCCTGAACAAGGTTCAGCATGCTGATGACTGGATGATTTTCCTCGAAGAGCTTAACCATCATTTTGACTTTCAGGCAGCACAACTTCTTGCAGTTGATCTCGAGGTGCAGGCACTCTCATTCAGTGTGCATCATGGCGTTAATCTTGATCCTCATCAACTTGAACAAGCGGCTCTACAACAACTTCGTTTAGCCTTTGATGATGACCCACAATTAAAAAAATTATTGGCAGCACCAATCACGGGCTGGATGCATTGCAGCCAACATTTTACGGAACAGGACATTGTTCAGACGCAAGTCTATCAACAAATTTTACAACCACTTAATTTACGTTTTTGCTCAGCACTTCAGGTTATTTATGATCATAAAGTCTGTGTGATTCTGGCCTTTCTGACCAGTCCTGATCGTGGTGCATTAAGTTGCTCTGAACTCCAACCGATTTATCAAATATTGCCTCAGATCCAGCAAAAGCTTCAACAGTATCGCCATCATTTTGAATATTCCACCATGACCTTGCTTGGATCACAATTGATCCAGAAAATGAATCAGCCAATTGCGATTATTAATCTCAACGGCGATATTCTGGAAATGAATGGAGAGGCAGAAAAATTTATCGAAAATAATACGCACATCCAGATTGAACAGCGTCGCTTCTTTTTCAAACCCCATCAACAGCAAAAATTTGAACAACACCTGCTTGAATTAGAACGTCTGCATAACACCTATTCAGACGTAGCGTATGCTGAACGAAGTCAGGTGATGCACTTAGATCATCAGCTCTTTTTAACGCTGGATCTACTTTGTCCCGAAAAAACCCATAAGATTTTTGGTTTACGCCCAGTATTACTGGCAACATTTTCAGGGCTTCAACATCAACCTAAATATCAGAAAGACCGATGTAGACAGCTTTTTATGTTCACACCCGTCGAACATAAAATATGCGAGCAACTGCTTAAGGGCAAAACCACCAAAGAAATTGCTCTTTTATATGAAATTCAGGCCGATACCGTGAAAAAGCACTTGCAAGCTATCTTTAAAAAGACCAAAACACATCGACAAAGTGAACTGATCCAACTGCTGATGCAATTACTCTAAATTTTAAGATAGGCAGCGTTATGCAATCTCTGCAGGGAACGCAATCACCTGATCAATCTTGACCTGATTCATCGCAACCATCAACAAACGGTCGATACCTAACGCAATCCCTGAACATTCAGGCATATTCGGCAAAGCTGCCAGTAAATATTGATCGGTTGGAATGATGGCTAAACCCTGCTGTGCGCGCTCTGCATTATCGGCGTCAAAACGGGATGCCAACACATCTGCATCTAGCAATTCATCATAGGCATTTGCCAGTTCCAGACCTTCGATATAGACCTCAAAACGCGCTGCGACCAGTTCACCCTCTTCATCCTGTTTCACTTTTGCCAATGAAGCCATTTCAGGTGGAAAATCGGTTAAAAATACGGGTGCATCGAAGCCCAGACTTGGTTCAACAAAGTGCGAAAACAACAGGTCCATATACCCCAGACGATCATCACCTAAATCAAGGTTTAAACCGACACGATGAGCAGTATCTTTGAGTTGTTTTAAGGTTGCCTGCAACGGATTAATATCCAGACGATCCTGAAAGGCATGCTTATAACTGAGGATCACTGGACGAATTTCACCGAAACGATGTGCCAAGCATGTTTCTAACAAGTCCGCAGTTTCATGCATAAGGGCCTTTAGATCCAGACCCGGACGATACCATTCCAGCATGGTAAATTCACTGTTGTGCTTACGCCCATGCTCATCATCACGGAATACTTTACAGATTTGATAGATTGGCCCACTACCACTGGCCAATAAGCGTTTCATTGGAAACTCGGGTGAGGTTTGTAAATATTGTGTATTTAATTTGCCATGAATATGACGCTGTACCTGCACTGAAGCTAAATGCACATCGGTCACACCCGCCTGAGACAGGACTGGGGTTTCCACCTCAAGTACTTCACGCTCAGCAAAAAACTGGCGGATTTTCTGATACATCACTGCACGCGCTTTTAATGCTTCAATGGAGCACGTTGGTTGATAGTTTTTCATCATCTGGCTCATGCTTTTGGCCCACCATGTGCAGCCCATTCACGGCGCAAAGGATAATTTTTTCGGAGTAAATCAAATGCAGTTTGCTCAACCTTGCCGTCCTGAACACAAGCACGGAGTTGCTGATCATCTGCAGCAATATCATAAATCTGCGTGAGATGCTGTTTAAGCACAACTTTTAAATCCTGCTCAAAGTATTGTGGTACCTGTGGCAACTGGCTCTCAAAACGTTTTGTCACGTCATAAGCAAATGTCTGGCAAAAAGCCTCATAGATCATCTGCGTACCTCTGGCCTTACCTTCCAGACTATAACCCGCAATATGCGGCGTCGCTAACGCCAGTAGATCCAGTAATTGTTCAGAAATTTCTGGCTCGAACTCAAATACGTCCAGCACCACTTGACGTTTCGTTGTTGCAATATCCGCCATCAAGGCCGTTTGCTCAACCACAGGCCCACGCGCACTATTGATTAAAATAGCGGATGGTTTCATTGCAGCAAATGCAGTCGCATCAAATAAATGCTGGGTTGGACAATCGCCAGTCACAGTGAGTGGTACATGAATTGAGATAGCATCGGCGCGTTTTAGCAACGCATCAAAGGAAACATTTTCAATCCCCGCAATTTGCACATAAGGATCGTAACCGATCACATTCCAGCCCAATAGCTGCGCCATCACCGCCAGTCGGCTACCCACATTTCCCAAACCCACAATTGCTAAAGTGAAGTCCTTATTTTTCTCTAATAAATCAACATTTAAATGTAGCAAGGCAGTAATCACATATTCTGCCACTGCTTGTGCATTACAACCCGGTGCATTGCTCCAAGTAATGTTTTGTTGTTTTAAAGCCTGAATATCTAAATGATCAGTTCCAATCGTGGCACTGCCAACAAATTTAATTTTAGTCTGATCAACTAAAGCATGGTTCACTTTGGTTACCGAACGTACCAAGAGTGCGTCTGCATCCTGTACATCGTCATGCGTCAAGGTACGTCCTGCCCGATGCTGTATTTCTGCAAATTCCGCAAAGAAATAATCGGTAAATGCCAAATTTTCATCTGCGATAATTTTCATGCAGAATTTTCCCTCAATAAACCTGTGCTTATTATCCTTAGCCTGATCTGAATTGACAATTCATAAATGCAACTCTGATGAGATTCGCTGGCAGAAAACTGTCTTGATTGGTACACGCATGCGACATATTGCCAATTTACTGCAACATGTTTGGATTTATACTTAAGCTTTCTCCAGTCACTCCAAATCGCAATGACACCCTACTCTCCTTATAAAGGCAAAAATGGCCTCAAACGGATTTTAAATGCAACGGGCTATTCACTCGCAGGCTTTAAAGCGGCGTTTAGTCATGAAGCGGCATTTCGACAAGTCATTTTGCTCAATGTCATCCTCATCCCGCTGAGCTTTTTTGTGCATGTCTCTGCTTTGGAACAAGCCTTAATGGTCGCGGTATGTCTGTTGGCGATTATTGTGGAATTATTCAATTCAGCCATTGAAGCCGTTGTTGACCGCATTTCACTGGAAAAACATGAGTTATCTAAAAATGCCAAAGATATGGGTAGCGCTGCGCAATTCGTTTCTTTAGCCATTATCTTTTTCACTTGGACAATTATTTTATTTAAATAAACATTCAATATTTTGCACGTAAAAAAATCCCTGCATATGCAGGGATTTTTTTTGATCTAGACGTAGATGTAATTACATCATGCCGCCCATACCACCCATACCGCCCATATCTGGTGCAGCTGGTTTGTCTTCTGGGATATCAGTAATCATGCATTCAGTTGTCAACATTAAACCAGCAACAGAAGCTGCGTGTTCAAGTGCAGAACGCGTTACTTTAGCAGGGTCAAGGATACCCATTTCTAACATATCGCCATATTCGCCAGTTGCAGCGTTATAACCGAAGTTACCTTCACCCGCTTTAACTGCATTAATCACAACAGAAGGCTCATCACCTGCGTTTGAAACGATTTGACGAAGTGGCGCTTCGATCGCACGACGTAAAATGTTGATACCTGCTGTTTGATCTTCGTTAGCGCCTTTTAAGCCATCTAACACATTTACAGCGCGTACTAATGCAACACCACCACCGGCAACAACACCTTCTTCAACCGCTGCGCGAGTTGCGTGAAGTGCGTCATCTACACGGTCTTTCTTCTCTTTCATTTCAACTTCAGTTGCTGCACCAATTTTGATGACTGCAACACCGCCTGCTAATTTAGCAACGCGTTCTTGAAGTTTTTCTTTGTCATATTCAGAAGTAGATTCTTCGATTTGCGCACGGATCTGTTGAACACGTTCAGCGATTTGTGCAGCATTGCCCGCACCATCAACAATTACAGTGTTTTCTTTAGATACTGTGATTTTGTGCGCAGTACCCAAATCTTGAAGAGAAGCTTGCTCTAAAGACATACCGACTTCTTCAGAAATAACAGTCGCGCCAGTCAAGATCGCGATGTCTTGAAGCATTGCTTTACGACGGTCACCAAAACCAGGTGCTTTAACAGCACATACTTTGATAATACCGCGCATGTTGTTCACAACAAGTGTAGCAAGCGCTTCGCCTTCAACATCTTCAGCGATGATAAGAAGTGGTTTACCTGTTTTAGCAACAGCTTCTAATACAGTAATCAATTCACGAATATTGCTGATTTTTTTATCAACAAGAAGGATGAATGGATTTTCAAGTTCAGCAGTAAGCGTATCTTGCTTGTTCGCGAAGTATGGAGAGATGTAACCACGGTCGAACTGCATACCTTCTACAACGTCTAAAGCGTCTTCGAAGCCAGAACCTTCTTCTACAGTGATAACACCTTCTTTACCTACTTTTTCCATCGCTTGAGCGATCAGTTTACCCACAGTTGTATCAGAGTTCGCAGAGATTGAACCTACTTGTTCAATCGCTTTGAAATCATCAGCAGGTTTTGCGTTGGTACGGATATTTTCAACAACTGTTTTTACAGCGATGTCGATACCACGTTTTAAATCCATTGGGTTCATACCAGCAGTCACTGATTTGATCCCTTCATTTAAAATTGCTTGAGCAAGTACGGTTGCAGTTGTTGTACCGTCACCCGCGATGTCATTCGTTTTAGAAGAAACTTCACGAACAAGTTGAGCACCCATGTTTTCAAACTTGTCTTTCAAAGAAATTTCTTTCGCAACAGTCACACCGTCTTTAGTGATGTGTGGCGCACCGAAAGAACGGTCGATTACAACGTTACGGCCTTTAGGACCTAAAGTTACTTTTACAGCATCTGCAAGTACGTTAACGCCTGCAATCATTTTTGAGCGAGCTGAATCACCAAATTTTACGTCTTTAGCTGACATGTTAAACTCCGAATCTTTTTAAATACTGAATCTGATAATAAATTTGAGTTATGTGTCGATTAGCCTTCAAGCACAGCTAAGATATCTGACTCTTTCATAATCAAGAGTTCTTCACCACTTACTTTTACTGTTGTACCCGCATAAGTACCGAACAATACTTTGTCGCCAACTTTAACGTCTAAAGCACGAACGCCGTTGTCAGTGATCTGACCATTACCCACTGCAATTACTTCACCTTGAGATGGTTTTTCAGCAGCAGAACCTGGAAGTAAAATACCACCAGCCGTTTTAGTTTCTTCTTCTACGCGACGAATCACAACACGATCATGTAATGGACGAATGTTGCTCATAGTTAACTCCATCAGACTTAGTCTTATTGATTAATGTGTGTCACCAGTTCGTGGCAACACATATAAAATTTTGATATGCCACTTTTTTGGGGATGAAAAAAATGGCTTCAAGGGGAAAATGAAAAAAAATTCTATTTATAGATGTTTTTTTGAGCACAATAATGAAGTTATGCCGAATTAAACAACATTTTGTGATTTCACAAATGTTTTAACGGATTCATCAAACCAGTAATGTTCTATCAGACCGTCATCCGAAATCACATTAAAACTATTTGATAATCCAAAACGTAAACGCTTGGATGTTGCCGTTCCTGCATGAATATCCAGAATAGGATGATCAAATCCTAAATGAAAAATCTGATTGAGATCGTGTACTGCCACTTTATGTAAGTGACCATGCAAAAGACCGAACAAACCTGTTTTGCCCCATTGTTCTAAAGCAATTTTTCCCAATACAGGGCAGTCCTTATCGCCATGGTCATTTGGAAAGGTATAAAAAGGTTGATGGAATACCACGATTTTTATTTTATTGGCTGGCGCACTGTTCAACCGCTGATAAGTTTCATGAATCTGCTCCAGTGAAACATGTCCTCGGGTGTGATATCGCCGCCGAATACTATTTACACCTACCAAATAGAAATGTTCAGTCTCCAAAGTGGTTTCCATACGACCGAAAAAAGCCTGATAACGCACAAAAGGAGAAAAAAAACGGTTCCAGACATGATAAAGCGGAATGTCGTGATTACCAGGCACCACCAGATAAGGAATCGACAGTGCATCCAGAAATTGACGACAGGCATAAAACTGCTTAATACGCGCACGTTGGGTCAGATCACCACTCACCACCACAGCTTCTGGACGATGCTGCTGACAAAATGCCTTGATCGCGTCAATACAAGCTTCACGCTCTGTTCCAAAATGCAGATCAGACAGATGTAATAACATTCGGAACCATCACTTTTAACGCAGATTTTTCGACTGCAAATTTTAATGGAGTTTGCATCTCCTTCAACTCTCCATCTAACGCAACCGTTAACTGTGATTTTTTACACTCAACCAGTATATGTTCAGCACAAAATGAATAAACACCTGAAGCCTGATCGATTTTTCCCTGAATCAGTTTCCATAACATTTTCAATAAACTGAAACGATCACTTTTAGCCACCACCACGCCAGCCAGTTTGCCATTGGCGGCACATTCTGCAATTCTTAATTTCATGTCGCTGAGTTGCAACTGATTATTGCCAAAGAAAATTAATGGTGTTGCGACTGGATATTTTTCCCCATCTACGCTCACGGAAAGCTTTAAGGATTTATGCTCACGCAGTAATACATCTAGCGCAGAGGTATAAGCATTTAAAGGAAGCCGTCCAAAATGCTGATTAAAACGTTCCCGTTTTTTAATAAATAAAGGATATAGCCCAAGACTGGCATTATTTAAGTAAATTTGATCATTGATCGTGGCAATATGGACTTTTTGAATCGCGCCAGTTGCAATCACTTCTGCCGCCTCAAAAACATCTAGCGGGATATTCAAGACACGTGCGACATAATTAAAAGTCCCCAACGGAATAATACCCATCGGAATATCGGTATGCATCAATTTTTTTGCTACTGCATTTAAAGTGCCATCTCCTCCCGCTGCCACCACAACACCGCGTGACTCTGCCTGTTGATGTCGAGCCAGCACCGTTCTCATCATGGCATCAAAATCAGTTTGAGAACTCAACTCAAAAACCTGAATTTCGAATCCATATTGCGTCCAGAAAGTCATGAGACGCTCATATTCTTCATCTTGTTGTGCTGCATGAAAACCTGATTTTTGATTATAAATAATAGACAAAGGCTTTACATCGGGGGCCATAATTTTCAACCTTAAAGAAGATTACAGGCTTATTTTTGTTTACAAAATCAACAAATAATAGCTTGTTTATGTAAATTTTGAATGAGCTTCATTCATATAATCAATAACAATTCTCAAGAAATTTTAAAATATAATAAATATTTGTTTTTATTAAAAATTTATAACAAAAATAACATATATAAAAAAACAAAATAGCAAAATATAAAATGATTAATTTAAGTAAAAACAATACCTTAAAAACAAAAGTGGATTCCATACTTTAGACCCCACCCTATTCTTTAGTCTTATATTTTTTATGATTTTATGCTTTAATACAGCCACTTTTTTTACTTCATCTGTCTTACTGTCATCCAGTAGATGGAACTTGTACGTTGTACACACTTTAAAAAGGCATCACCATGACCCAAGTGAACGCACCAGAATTCGTTCGTCACCCTAAGCTAATTGCATGGGTGGAAGAAATTGCAAAATTAACCAAACCAGCAAATATCGAATGGTGTGACGGAAGCGAAGAGGAATATCAACGTCTAATGGACTTGATGATCGCTAACGGCACCATGCAAAAGCTCAACCAAGAAAAACATCCTGGTTCTTATCTTGCAAATTCTGATCCTTCTGACGTTGCTCGTGTTGAAGACCGCACTTATATCTGTTCACAAAATGAAGAAGATGCTGGCGCAACAAATAACTGGGTTGCTCCTGCGGAAATGCGCGCAAAATTAAATGGATTATTTGACGGCGCAATGGAAGGCCGTACCATGTATGTGGTTCCCTTCTCGATGGGTCCTTTAGGAAGCCACATTGCTCACATCGGTATCGAATTAACAGATTCTCCTTACGTTGCTGTCAGCATGACAAAAATGGCACGTATGGGTAAAGCAGTTTATGACGTGTTAGGCACAGATGGCGAATTCATTCCATGTGTACACACGGTTGCTGCACCGCTTAAAGATGGTCAAAAAGATGTTGCTTGGCCATGCAACAACGAAAAATATATCGTTCACTATCCAGAAACTCGTGAAATCTGGTCTTACGGTTCTGGTTACGGCGGTAATGCTTTACTTGGTAAAAAGTGCTTAGCATTACGTATTGCATCTGCAATGGGTCGTGAGCAAGGCTGGTTAGCTGAACACATGCTTATTTTAGGCGTGACCAATCCGCAAGGTGAAAAACACTACATCGCAGCTGCATTCCCTTCTGCTTGTGGTAAAACCAACTTTGCAATGTTGATTCCACCAGCTGGCTATGAAGGCTGGAAGATTGAGACTGTAGGTGACGATATTGCTTGGATCAAACCAGGTGAAGATGGTCGCTTATACGCAATCAACCCTGAAGCTGGTTTCTTCGGTGTTGCGCCAGGTACAAATACCAAAACCAACCCGAACTGTATCGCAACGATGCATAAAGATGTTATCTATACCAACGTTGCAGTGACTAAAGACGGCGAAGTATGGTGGGAAGGTCTAACTAAAGAAGTTCCAGCTGATCTAATCACTTGGAAAGGCCAACCATACGTTGAAGGCGAAAAAGCTGCACATCCAAACTCACGCTTTACCGTTTCTGCGGGTCAATGCCCTTCGATTGATGCTGACTGGGAAAATCCAGCGGGTGTACCAATCTCTGCGTTTATCTTCGGCGGTCGTCGTGCAGACACAGTGCCTTTAGTCTCTGAAGCATTTGACTGGGTTGATGGCGTTTATAAAGCTGCAACTATGGGCTCTGAAACAACTGCTGCGGCTGTTGGTCAACAAGGTATCGTTCGTCGCGACCCATTCGCAATGCTTCCATTTGCTGGTTATAACATGGCTGATTACTTCGGTCACTGGTTACAACTAGGCAAAGAAGTTGGCGCGAAAGCTGAAGCTGCTGGTAACAAATTACCAAAAATCTTCAACGTAAACTGGTTCCGTCGTGACGCTGAAGGCAACTTCGTATGGCCTGGTTTTGGTCAAAACATGCGTGTTCTTGAGTGGATCATTGATCGTTGTGAAGGCCGTGCTGAAGCGACTGAAACACCAATCGGTTACGTTCCAACTTATGAACAATTGAACTGGACTGGTATTGAGTTCTCTAAAGAACAATTCAACACAGTAACAGCGCAAGATAAAGACCAGTGGATCAAAGAACTTGAAAGCCACACCGAGCTATTTACTAAACTTGGTGATCGCTTACCTCAAGCACTTAAAGATCGTCAAAATGAATTATTAGCAGCTGTTAAATCTGCTTAATCTCTTTCGCCTCCCTCTTTAAAAGAGGGATTCAGAGAAATTAAAAAGGTCGCTTAGGCGGCCTTTTTTAATGGCTCTTCGAAATTTTCTATCAATCCCCTGCTTAGCTCTAACTATTCCCATTAAGCTTTAGACAAAATAAATTGCAAAGTTAACGAATATTAACAATAATTGTAATAATAATATTTCTCATTTACATGGTTGTAGGCATGAGTTCTTCTCCGCTGTTCAAACGCACTCCTCTCTTTTTAGCAATCTCTACATTAGTCAGTATCAGCTCATATAGCCATGCACTTGATGAAGGATCGCAACAACTCCCAACAATTAAAGTTCAAGCTACTCAGGATGATGGTACCAGCGAAAAAACCAAAGCTTACACCATTAAAAATAGCTCAAGTGCAACCAAGCTCAACATTGAAGCCAAAGAAGTTCCTCAAACCATTAATGTTGTCACACGCCAACAAATGGATGATTTTGGCCTTACCAGTTCCCGTGACATTTTAAATAATACGCCGGGCGTTATCGTCAATTCATCTGAAACTGAACGCTCTGTGTATATGGCACGTGGTTTTGAGATTTCGAACATTCTGGTCGATGGCGTCGGCTTTCCTGCAAGCGCATGGAATTATAATGATACCAATCCAGATAGTTTCTTTTATGATCGCATTGAAGTCATTAAAGGTGCAGATGCATTAACCAATGCCTTTGGTGACCCGAGCGCAACCATTAACTATATTCGTAAACGCCCAACTAAAGAGTTTCAAGCCAATGCAGGACTAAGCTATGGCTCTTGGGACACCCAACGCTACGAAGCAGATGCTTCTGGCAGCCTCACACCAAGTGGCAATATTCGTGGTCGTCTTGCTGGCTTTGAACAAACAGGTGACTCGCATTTAGATCGCTATTCTTCCGAAAAAAACGGAATTGCAGGCGTTTTAGAGGCTGATCTTACGGATAGCACCCTACTTACAGTGGGCGCCAGCCAAGAAAAAAATAAACCAAATGCCAACAACTGGGGGGCTTTACCCCTCATGGATTCCTCAGGGAAGCAGATCACTTATGATCGTTCTTACAACCCAAATCCTGACTGGGCATATTGGGACAACACCTCTCGAAATGCTTTCATTGAATTAAAACAAAAGTTTCTGGAAACATGGTCGGCTAATCTTAGCTACAACTACAATGAAAAAGAGCGTCAAAGCCAATTACTCTACTATTATGGTTATCCTAAAGCGGATGGCTCGGATGTCGATCTGACAGCTTGGGGTGGAACAGAACATAATAAATTGCAAACTGCCGATTTTAACCTACAGGGTAAATTCGATCTTTTAGGGCGCGAACACGAAGCAATTGTGGGATACACTTTTTCTCAAAGCGAACAAAAGGATAAGCAAAAATCTGGAACAATCCTCGACAGTAATATCGGAACATGTACTCGTGGTACAGCCCCAAATAGCTATCCAACACAATGTACAACTGGCTGGGCAAGCTGGACACCAAACAATGTAACATGGAGTGCTTTAACGGATGCTGCGGATTACACCCAACGCAACCAATCCGTTTATGCTGCAACACGCCTACATTTGACCAATGACCTCAAACTCACATTAGGTGCGAACTATGTTCAAGCCAAGAGTGAAGGCTCAAGTTATAGCTCACCAATGAATTATGATGAAAGCAAAGTATCACCATATGCGGGTATTACCTATAACTTTACCCCTGAATATACAGGTTATATGAGTTATACCTCGATCTTCCGCCCACAAACTTCAGTGGATCAAACAACAGGAAAAGTAGCCGATCCAATCGAAGGTAAAAGCTACGAAATCGGCGTAAAAAGTGCATGGTTAGACAATAAACTAACAGGCACACTTGCGGTGTTTAGAACTGAAGAAAATAATTATCCTCTCAGACCGACAGATAGCCACCCGCTCAACCGTACGTCAGCAATCAGCGACTTACGTTCACAAGGCGTAGAAGTTGGCTTAGCTGGACAATTAACAGATCAAGTCAATGTTTCTCTCGGCTATACCCAATTTAGCCTGCAAGATCTGAAAAATGGTGGCGCAGCACGAACCTACAATCCAACCCAAAGCTTTAATCTGTTAACAACTTACTCGCCTACTCAGCTACCAAAACTGAAAGTTGGTGCAGGTCTAAAATGGCAAAGCAAAATCACACGCTTTGATCCAAGCTACAACACTTATCTCAAACAAAGTGATTACGCCTTGCTTAACTTAATGGCGAGTTATGAAGTCAGTCCAAACTTTAGCATTCAGGCCAATGCCGATAACGTCACCGATAAAAAATACCTGAACAGCTTCACTGATGGGCAGGCATTCTACGGAGAACCAGCAAATTACACCGTCGCCCTGAAATTTAAATACTAATAAAAAAAGCCCTCTAAATCAGAGGGCTTTTTTATGAAAAGACTTAAGCGGCAACAATTGTATGTGGTTTATTTGCCAAATACGCATCTAAACTTTCAATCTCGCTTTGCGCAAAGTTCAGACCAAGTTTAGAACGTCTCCATAAAACATCCTGACTGTTGCTTACCCACTCAAAAGCATACAAGTAGTCAACTTCTTTTGCATACAAGCCTTGACCAAAATGCTGTCCAAGCTGCTCAACCGAAGTTGCATCACCCAAAATATTCCAGATGCGCGAACCGTATGCAGATGCCCAACGTTTTGCTAATGCTTCAGAAGCATCTGTAATTTGTGCGCGAATTTCTTTTGCCAACTGTTCAGCCGACTCCATATTTTCACCACCCGGTAAAGCTTCTGTTGCAGTCCAGCTACCCTTCATTTCAGGGAAGAATGGTTTCAACTGCTGCATAGCAGACTCAGCCAACTTACGGTAAGTTGTTAATTTACCACCAAATACTGAAAGTAATGGTGCTTGATCAGCCGACTCTTTAGACAGTGCTAAGGTATAGTCACGGGTAATTGCAGATGGATTATCAGACTCATCATCACACAATGGACGAACACCCGCAAAAGTCGACACAATGTCAGCTTGCGTTAACTGATTTTTAAAGTGTGCATTGCTCACTTTAATCAAATAGTCGGTCTCTTCCTGTGTAATTTTCACTTGTGCAGGATCACCTTGATACTCACGGTCTGTCGTTCCAATCATGGTGTACTGATCCAGATATGGAATAGCAAAGACGATACGACGGTCATCATTTTGCATAATGAATGCTTTGTCGCCTTCATACAGTTTCGGCACAATGATGTGACTACCCTGAATCAAACGGATACCGTATGGTGATTTAAGCTGTAAATCCTGCTTGATAAACTGCGCCACCCAAGGACCAGCAGCATTCACCAAAGCTTTTGCTTTAATCTGGAATTGACCTTTTTCATTTTCCAGAACAACGACCCAATATTGCCCTTCACGTTGTGCTGATAAACAACGGGTACGTGTCACAATATCTGCACCTTTTTCACGGGCATGCATTGCATTGAGCACAACCAGACGAGCGTCATCAACCGCACAATCTGAATACTCAAAACCACGGGTAATCGCCGCATTTAAAGGGCTGTCTTCTTTAAAATAGACATTGTTTGAACCCAATAATTTTTCACGCTTACCAAGATGATCGTAGAAGAATAAACCTGTACGAATTAACCAAGCTGGACGCAAATGCGGACGATGCGGCATGATAAAGCGCATAGGACGAATAATATGTGGTGCTTTTGCTAGCAATACCTCACGTTCAGCCAATGCTTCACGTACCAAGCGAAACTCTTTATGTTCAAGATAGCGTAGACCACCATGAATGAGCTTACTACTTGCTGAAGATGTATGGCTCGCCAAATCATCTTTTTCGCACAAGAAGACAGACAAACCACGTCCTGATGCATCAGCTGCGATACCAACACCGTTGATACCACCACCAATCACAGCAAGATCATAAATTTTGTCATTTAACTGAGGAGAAGTTTGCATAAATCACCGCAAATGTTCATTATTGTTCAATTACGAACATTTAAACATGTTAAATGAAAATAAACAATAAAAAATGAGCGCAAAAAACCCAATTTATAAACATTTTTAGATAAATGGTCAAAAATGAAAAGTAAGACAATGCAAAGATGAAAACGATGGAAAGCTAATGTTTATAAGAGAATCAGGATTATTTTAATAAAGTGCTCTTGAGCCAAAAGCCTTTAGCTCAAGAAAAGTAACAATTTTTCGAAAATGAAGATTTATGTTGCAATAATCAAACCAACATCCAGTTCCTGAATGGTTTTCATAAAGGCATCATTCGGTTGCTGATCCGTAAAAATACAATCCACCTGCTTGAGTGAACCTAAGCGAATCATGGCATTACGACCAAATTTACTGCTATCGGCAGCAAGAAAAACCTGACGTGCACTGGAAACGATTTCTTGAGAAACGCAAACTTCCTGAAAATCGAAATCCAGTAAAGTCCCATCCTCTTCGATTCCACTGATTCCTACCAGTGCATAATCGGCTTTGAACTGTTTAAAAAAGTCCGCTGTCGCTTGTCCAATTACCCCACCATCTGGGCGAACACGACCACTAGCAATCAAGACTTCAAAGTCTTCTTTAGTACTGAGGATTTTCGCAACATTAAGGTTATTGGTAATAATCCGCAAACCAGTATGATTTAACAATGCATGCGCAATTGCTTCGGTTGTGGTACCAATATTAATGAATAATGAAGCATGATCTGGAACGGCTGCAGCGACAGCGGCTGCAATCGTTCTTTTTTCTTCCAGCATATGGCCGACACGCATCGTATATTCAGTGTTCTCTACACTTGAATCATGCGCTGCGCCACCATGGTAACGACGTAATAACCCTTCATCCGCCAATTGATTAATATCACGACGGATGGTTTGCGGGGTAACATCAAAATGTTGAGCAAGCTCCTCAATACTGATATAGCCACGTTCTCTCACTAACTCGAGGGTTTTCTGTTGGCGCAATATCAAGCTCATGCTCATCCATCCTGTATTATTTTTTACGTCTTACTCAATCTGGTTATTTTAGCTTAATCTTCCGCCCAATCACGAGTACGTCCGACTGCTTTTAACCAACCTTTATACAGTTTTTCAGTCACTTCCTGACCGCATTCTGGCGTAAAGGTATTTTCGATGGTCATTCTGCTCTTTAACTCGTTCAAGTCAGACCAGAAACCAACTGCCAGACCCGCAAGGAAGGCTGCGCCCATACCCGTTGTCTCTTTCATCGCTGGACGTTCTACCGAAGTGCCCATAATGTCTGCTTGGAACTGCATCAAGAAGTTATTTGCCGTTACACCACCATCCACACGTAAGGTACGTAACTTTTCACCCGAATCCTGTTGCATGGCATCCAGTACATCACGTGTCTGATACGCAATCGATTCCAAGGTTGCACGGATAATGTGTTCAATACTCACACCACGGGTAATACCCAAAATCGCACCACGTGCAGTCGGATCCCAATACGGTGCACCTAAACCAGTAAAGGCAGGCACAACATAGACCCCATTGCTATCTTTTACTTTGGTTGCATAGTATTCAGAATCATGTGAGTCATTAATGGCTTTCAGCTCGTCACGTAACCACTGTACACATGAGCCACCATTGAACACCGCACCTTCCAATGCATAGTTCACTTCACCACGCGCACCACATGCAATCGTGGTCAACAAACCGTGATCTGACTGAACAATACGTTTACCTGTATTCATGAGCAAGAAACAGCCCGTACCGTAGGTATTTTTTGCCTGACCGACTTCAACACACATTTGACCAAACAAGGCTGCCTGTTGATCCCCCGCGATCCCGGCAATTGGAATTCCAATTTCCTGACCACTAATGGTGTGAGTATAGCCATAGACTTCAGAAGAACTACGCACTTCTGGCAACATTGCTTTCGGAATATTTAATGCTTCAAGTAGCTTGTCATCCCACTCCAATGTTTCAATGTTGAATAACATGGTGCGTGATGCATTGGTGTAATCAGTCACATGGACTTGACCATTGGTCAGTTTCCACAACAACCATGTATCAACGGTACCAAATAACAGTTCGCCACGTTCTGCGCGCTCACGACTTCCCTCAACACGATCAAGAATCCACTTAATTTTTGTTGCCGAGAAATATGGATCAATCACCAAGCCCGTCACTTTACGTACGTAGTCTTGCCAACCATCCTGACGAAGCTGATTACAAATCTCATTGCTTTGACGGCTTTGCCATACAATTGCATTGTAGATAGGTTTACCTGTCTGCTTATCCCAGATGACCGTTGTTTCGCGTTGGTTAGTGATCCCAATCGCCGCAATCTGATCACTTGAGATGCTTGCCTGCGCTAAAGCTTCTACCCATACTGCGCTTTGCGTCGCCCAGATTTCCATAGGATCATGCTCAACCCAACCTGGTTGTGGGTAAATTTGCGTAAATTCACGCTGAGCAATACTGATGACATTCGCATCGTGATCCAATACGATTGCACGTGAACTCGTTGTACCTTGGTCAAATGCAACCACGTATTTTTTTTGACTATCTGTAGAGATCATGACATACCTATCCAGACTTGCTTGTGTATAGTGCAATAAATTAAATGCCCGTTAAAAAACGGGCTCTAAATACTGCAAAAAAGCAATGACTTCTGTATTAAATAAAAAACTTGGCAGATTATATGCAAAATTGTTCGAAAACGAAAATTCTTTCTTTAACTTTGAACATAAAAACGATGAATAGCCCGTGTTTTAAAGATAACTCACAATAAAAAACTGTTTTTATGCGATACTAAAAGCAGAAATAACAGGACCATTGATATGAAAAAAACGAATTTATTCTTTCTTGTAAGCGGTACTCTTCTTATTGCAGCCTGTCAAAGCAGTCCACATCAATATAATGGTGTGACTGGCTATCAAATTGAAAATAAAACAACAACTTCGGCGACGATTGCTTATACACTTGCCGCTCACAGCAATCGTGATATTGACGAGAAAAAGTTACAACACGCTTGTAAGCAAGTGTTAGGTGCAGAAAAAAACTACAAAATTTCAGTGCTTAGCGTTAATGAAATTATGAATCCGACACAGCAAGAACAATACGGCGTCAAACTTGGTAACAGTCGCGCAACTTTTGGTCTATCGAACTCACCAGACTTAAATAATAGCGAAGGTTATGCGACCCGTCAGGCACTTGAAACACGTCCAACTACATTAAAAGTTGTACGTTACACCTGTTCTTGATCAGGCTGATTGTGAAAAAAAGGACGTATCCAGCTCAGAATACGTCCTTTTTTTATCATTTTAGAACATCGTGAATAGAGAGATCTTTATCAAATACAGATTTTGCAAAAGGACATAAAGGAATGACTTTTACCTGATGCTGCCTGACGAATGCGATTAATTCATGTAGAAGCTTGTGTCCAACACCTTGACCACGAAATTTATCGCTGACATCCGTGTGGTCAATAATTAACATGCTATCTCCTGCCCATGTATACGCCATTTCTCCCGCTAGCACGCCATCTTCCAACAGCTTGAATGAGCCATGTTTACCATCATCAGTTTGTTCAATTCCCATGTACGCTCCTCATCTTGTTATTCAATCCAGTCGCAAAATTTCATTTTTTAACTTCAATGTTTTAACATGGGCGTTAACCCTGCTTTGTTAAAATTTTATATTTATTTATGAGGCAATCGTGGTCATCCTTAACCACAATCACATTTATTTAGTACGATAAAAACTCACATTTCGAAACTCTTTGGATTCATCCAGATCAGGCCACGTTGTGGCACTACGTTCGTCAATTTTTAGATATTGAGGATGACTAAAATTCTTCACCCGACTATCTGCCACCCACACTTCAGGTGCAAATTTCAAGAATTCATCTAAAAAGAAACGATTACATTGATCATAGAGTACATCGGCTGCTAGCAGCACATCGACTTGCTCTGCTTGATATAAATCCTCCAGATATTCCAGTTCAACATCATTCAATAATGCATTTTCACGACATGATGCCAAACTGACAGGATCAATATCACAGCAAATCACCCGTTTTGCGCCCGCCATTTTTGCTGCAATGGCGACCACACCAGATCCAGCGCCAAAGTCCAGCACCACTTTATCTTTGACATGGTGCGGCTCTGCCAATAACCATTGCGCCATTGCCAGACCAGATGCCCAACAAAAAATCCAGTACGGTGTTTCATTCCAGATTCTTCGGATCACTTCATCATCTAAACGATCTGTTGGAAATACCGGGGGAATTAACCAGAGTGAAATCGGTGTTTCAGGCAGTTGCTGCGCCAGCAAATCCGTGTTTGGAATCACTTCATGCAATGCTTTAAGCAATTGCTCAGGGGCTTTGGCAAATTGAAAAGTACAGCTCATATTTGTTTAATTCTAAAAAAACCCCTCTTAGCGAGGGGTTGTTGATGCTTATCCTAATGCTTTTTCAGCAGCTTCTACGGTTTGACGAATTAATGTGGTAATGGTCATTGGACCGACCCCGCCTGGTACTGGTGTATAAGCAGACGCAACTTCTTCGATGCCGACCAACTGGATATCACCTACACCGCCACCATCACGCGGGTGGAAACCAGCATCAACAACAACTGCACCTTGCTTGATCCAGTCTTTTTGAATTAATTCAGCTTTACCCACTGCACCCACAATAATATCTGCCTGTTTTACAAGATCAGAAAGATTTTGTGTACGTGAATGGCAAATGGTCACAGTTGCATTGGCTTGTAATAGCATCATTGCCATTGGTTTACCCAAAATCGCTGAACGGCCCACCACTACGGCATGTTTACCTGCGATTTCAATATTGTTTTCTTTTAGAATCGTCATGATGCCCGCTGGTGTTGCAGAACCATATGCTGCTTCGCCCATTGCCATACGACCAAAACCAAGACAAGTCACACCATCTACATCTTTTTCTAATGAAATCGCATCAAAACACGCTCTTTCATCAATTTGTTCAGGCACTGGATGTTGCAACAAGATCCCGTGAACATCTGGATTGGCATTTAATTTTTCAATTTCAGCCAAAAGCTGTTCAGTTGTGGTTTCTTTTGGAAGTTCAACTTTAAGAGAATCCATACCGACACGGCGGCAAGCATTTCCCTTCATACGCACATAAGTTGCAGATGCACCATCATCGCCAACCAGAATGGTGGCCAAGATTGGGGTACGTCCCGATTTTGCTTTTAATGCTTCTACACGTACCAACAAATCCGTTTCAATTTGTTTTGCTAATGCACGACCGTCTAAAACCAATGCCACAGCGCATCTCCAAAGTGGGTATGAATGAATTGGGTAAATAATACATGATAATTTGACCAATATTCTTTTAGATGTTGTTTTTATGTGCATATTCGCAATAAACACTATTGTTTTTTTTTTAAAGATTGCTAATATGTGCATCACCAAGAGATGGCGGGGTGGCAGAGTGGTCATGCAGCGGACTGCAACTCCGTGTACGCCGGTTCGATTCCGACCTCCGCCTCCATTGGTAAAGCCCGAGTGGTGAAATCGGTAGACACAGGGGATTTAAAATCCCCCGCCCACAAAGCGTGCCAGTTCGAGTCTGGCCTCGGGCACCATTTTTCAGCTAATGAAATATGGTGCAAATAAAAATCCAGCGTAAGCTGGTTTTTTTATGCCTGAAATTTGGATCACAAGAAAAAAAGCCAAGCACGATAGCTTGGCCTTTGCTACTTTTAAATTTATGCCACCTGTTGAGCAGTTTTCATTGGCAATAAATTTTTATCCAGACTTAACTGATAGCCACGGTTTTGATCAATCGCATATACAGGTTTTTTGATTGAATCCAGATAAATCCATTGGGATTGGACTTGTGTCTCATCAAACTGAACCATCAAATACCCTCTCTGATTCAAATTGCAATAATTCAATTCATCAATCAATGTATTAAAAGCAAATTCGAATTGCTGTAACTGCGCCAAAGGAATATTCAGGTACTTTTCCAAACCCGGTGAAGACACCGAACTGGTGGCAAGCTCTACACCGACAAATGCACCATCTTTACTATATAGATTAGAAGACCATGCATTATGTGTATCCCCTGCCAACACCACGACTTTTTTCTTTAATTGCGCCAAAGTGCCATAAAGAATTTCACGCTCTGCAAAATAACCATCCCACGCATCAAGGTTATAAGGCGCGACAGTTAACACACGTGCTTTTTCTTGTGCAGTTAGCGTCGGATCACCTTTCTGCAAACGGATTTTGAGGGTAATCAGCTCAGCAATCTGTGCATTCATTTTTTCCAAAGTTTCATCACTCGGATTTCCCGAAGTAATTTCTGCCAACGCAAACAGTAACTCAGCGGGTACCAGCATTTTAGTCATGAGAATTTGCTGACCCAAGACATTCCATGTCGCTGTTGATTGCTGCAATTTTCCAAGCAACCAGTCTCGTTGGGTATAACCCATCAAAGTACGTGCGGGATTGGTTAAATCAGCCTGAAACTTGGCAATATCCAGTCCTGTAGCTGTCAGATAGTCGTCATAATCAAGTTGTTCATCACGCGCAATAATACGGGTATCTAACATGGTTAACTGAACCAAATTACCGAAATCGAATTGGCGATAAATCTTGGTATGTTGATCATCAACTGGACGAATCGGCATCCATTCAAAATAAGCCTGTAATGCGGCAAGTTTACGCTCTAAGAAAGGCCCTTCATCTGACTGATGATTTTCCGCACCTTCTCGCCAAGTATCATTGGCTAACTCATGGTCATCCCAAATCACAATAAAGGGATGACGTTGATGTGCTGCCTGCAAATCCAGATCTTTACGATAGAGTGCATAACGCTTACGATAATCATCCAGCTTGATAATTTCCTTATCATTATCTGCGGGTAATGTCCGTCCCAACTCCTTCGCTTCTTCCGTAGCATAGCCAGTGGCACCATATTCATAAATATAGTCCCCCAGATGGATGATCACATCGACATTTTGCTTGGCCATTTCACGATAGACATAAAAATGGCCTGCTGGATAATTCGAGCATGAACACACCGCAAAACTGACTTTAGAGGTGCTGGTGGGCAAAGTCTTGGTTCGCCCGACTGGAGAAATTTTATCTCCAAAGATAAAACGGTAGAAATAACTTTGATCTGGAGTTAACCCTGTCGCATCGACCTTGACGGTAAAATCTTGCGATGCAGCCGTTGTCACTTTATCCGTTTTTACGATCTGCTTAAATTGGTCATCCAGTGCAATTTGCCAAGTGACTTGCAAACGTGCACTGCTGTCATTGGGTGTCAAACGCGTCCATAAGATCACACGATCTTTTAACGGATCACCACTGGCAACCCCATGTTCAAAATTGACTTTTAAAGTTGAAGATTCCTGATCAGAGCTATCATTACACCCTGTGAAGCCAACCGATAAAGATAACGCGCCGAAACCGAATAAACTTTTTTGAATGAGTTCCCGCCGAGAAATTTTTGCTGTCATGTGATAGCTACCTTTACTTTTATTCGTTTAAATAAATGAGTAAAGTTAATTTGCCAACATGAAGCTTTGATCTCAGTTTAATGAAATAATCATGAAAAGAAGCCTTTGCCGTTTATTTTTTATCAGATAACTGCATGAATCGCTTGAAAAGAAAGCAAATAGTGAGTTTTACTCTTGCCAAGTTTTAAAGTGTCCTCTATTATTGCGCACATGCCCGAGTGGTGAAATCGGTAGACACAGGGGATTTAAAATCCCCCGCCCACAAAGCGTGCCAGTTCGAGTCTGGCCTCGGGCACCATTTTTCAGCTAATGAAATATGGTGCAAATAAAAATCCAGCGTAAGCTGGTTTTTTTATGCCTGAAATTTAACACTACAAAATAAAAATGCCCGAGCAAAAGACTCAGGCATTCGATAGAAAACAATAAAGATTATTCCACCCGAATAATTTTACCATTCTCATCATGATGAACAACACTCACCTTCTGCTGACGTCCCGCCTGAATTTCTTGCTCAGGGAGCTCAAAATAACGTGCGTAGTCAGGCAGTGTCTTTTCCACCACATGTTTTTGATGCACACGTTTGGCAGGCAACAATCCCCAAAGCAATAACGCAACTGCACACATAAATAAGGCAGTTACACCGTGCTCAAGACCATCACTAAATGCCGACATCAAACGCTGGGCAATATGGGTCTTTTGTAATTCAACCAACACCCACACCAAAATAAATGGACGCCATAATAATAACCAGGCTGCCCACATCATTGCGGTAGTTGTTGTCGAAAAATAACGTTTATGCCATGGGAGCTGGCGACGTACATCAATAATCAAACTGTCTGCTTTCATTGCTTTTTCTCAGCAAAAATGAATCTTTGCGATTCAACGAATTCCACGATCTGGGCTAATCCAACGGGCACGCTTTTCATCATTACGCAACAGGACCTTTGGAAAGGCGACGATTGTAGCAGTAATCGTGATCAACCAAAACACAAATGGGTACCAAATCATCCAATAATAATTTTTCCCTAGGTTTGGTTCATAACGACTATCCATCCATTTGCTTAAAGCAAACTGAATTAAACAGGTTGCCCCCAATAAAATTCCACTACCATACGGTAAAAATGGTGAGCTGACGATCGCCAATGCTGGTATTGCCAGAATAAAATGCAATAACCAGATCACAGCCATAATAAGCATCAAATATGACCAAATGAGTGTCAAACACAGCTCAAACATCAAAGGCCATAAAAAATTTAATTTTGGTTTCAGGAATACATCAATATTCTTGACCAAAACCTGTGCCCCACCCATAGCCCAACGCAAGCGCTGCTTCCATAAGCCATTTAAAGTTTCAGGCATTAAAATCCACACCAGCGCATTCGGCTCAAAGCGTACATCCCAGCCTGCACGTTGCAGTTTCCAGGTAATATCAATGTCTTCAGTCAACATGTTCGGTGACCAATAATCCACTTGATGCACAGCACTTTTACGGAATGCGGTAATCACACCAGATACGGTAAATAAACGACCAAATGTACGCTGGGCACGTTTGATCATACCGACAATCGAGGAAAACTCACCAACCTGAATCCGTCCAAGCAATGTTGAACGAGTCCGAATACGTGGGTTGCCTGTTACAGCCGCAACCGTTGGATCTTCCAGAAAGTGTCGCATCATCCATTTTGCGGCATGTGGATCCAGCAAGGCATCGCCATCAATCCCGATCAGGAATTCAGCATCAGTCATCAAACTGCCCGCTTGCAATCCCATTGCCTTACCCTGATTTTGTGCCAAATGCACCACACGCAATTTGTCATACTGTGTCGCTAAGCGATCCAGTACTTCCCCTGTATTATCAGAACTACCATCATTAATTGCGATGACCTCAAAATTTGGATAATCCAATTTCAGTGCATGACTAATGGTTTCTTCGGCATTGTCCCCTTCGTTAAAGCAGGGAACCAATACCGCAACTTTTGGGTATTCAGGCAAAGTGGCGGGTTGCTGATAAGGCGGATCCTGACGCTCTTTCCAGTAGAAAATGATTGCTCCAACCATCCACAAATACGACATAAATAAGGGATAGTAAAAAACAAACTTAATGGCGTATGACCACAATAAAGCAATCCAACTCATCTCATTACTCCACTATGGTACTAATTGAGATGATTTTAGACTAAAAGCCTTATGCATTGTTTCTACATCTGGATGTCCTTTGATCGGATCGTCAGGATAATAGGCAATATGCATCGCACCTTGCTCATATAAAGACTTGATTGTCGCTGACATTTCTTCAGAAGGCACCTTTTCATTGTTGCGCCAGTTAATGGCCTGCAATTCCATGACCGTCTTTTTAATGCCATTTGGATATTTTTTCACGCGATTTAAAATATCACTATAGAACTTTTCTGGATTCTCAGATTGTTCCATATAAGGCATCGCCATGATTGCAGTGAAATCATAACGGTTGATCGATTGCTCTAAGGATTGGGCATACCAGTTTTCCGCATACGGATTTAACGCCACTTGTGCATATAGATTACGGGCAGTCACGAGGAAAGGTTGATATTGACGCACCTCTCCTGCCAGCTCCATCGCAAAATCATCTAAATAACGCGTCTTATACGCTGTCCATTTTTGCAAATCAGCATCATTATCACGAATTTTAGCTAAATCAGTTGGTAGACCTTGTTTTGCATAAGCAGCCAAAGCTTCTGGGCTGGCATCTTCATAGTCAGACAAGGTCACGTCATCATGGAACAACAAACCATCAAACGGCGTCGATTTTGCCAAATCCTGATAAATTTCCTTAATGGTTTGACGTGCTTCTGGTGAGAATGGGCTGAGACGGATATAACCCATATTCAAATGGTCACCTTCTTTTGCCTGCTGGGTTTCAACCAGATCTTTGGATACAGGATCCGTTTTTGGCAGCTCCCAAGCCAATAATGGCATCCACGCATATAAACGTTGTACAGGTGTGCGGGTCTGGATTTGCCAAGCCACACGGTTAAACAAGTCCGCACGCATTGGAATATGACGGTTCGGGAAATACACCATATCCGCTGAGCCGTTGGCATCTGGATCAGAGAAAGCTTGTAAATAGACGGTATTGACGCCCATGCCATTAATACGGTCAATCAGATGATCCAGATTACGTTCTTGCTGCTTCTCATCTGGATCATAAATATAGTCCAGATCAACATGCATGATTTTTTGCGGACGATTATTGTCGTTCAGGTTCAATTCACGGTTTTTAATTTCTTGTGCTAGTGCGCTGGTCGACATACTACCCTGAATCAGAATACGACTCATATTCTGTAAGGATTGCTTGGCATGGTCTGCCCCATCATCCAGTGTAATGGTAATTGGCATACCGAGCTGTTTCGCGGCTTGTACCAGTTGCATATTATAACGACCATAAGGCCAGACCATAACACGCGGTGAACGAAGACCATGTGCTTTTAGTAGCTCATTGTTCTTTTTCAGGTCTCCAAAAACACGTGCCTGATAAGTTGCATCACTTTCATAGCTTTTGCTTTTTGGATCATAAATTCGCGCAATTGCAGCAGGTTCCAGATTGCCCTGTGGATTGGCATTAATCCCTTGATGCAAATGATAGCTGTGGCTGGCAATTTCCACCAAGCCACTGTTTTGCATTTCTTTAAGTTCTTCCCAACTCAAGATTTTATTACGTGCAATTTCCTCACCACCAAAGTCCACCTTTTGGCCCGCCTTTGGTTCTAGCCACGATCCGACTACAGCCAAAACAACCGGGATTTTTTTCGCACGAATAATTGGATAGGCATTTTGATAAAAAGATTGATAGCCATCATCAACTGTTAATAAAACAGGTTTTGTGGGTAACTTATATTTACCTTGATGGGCCTTAATCAATTGATCAACATTAATAAAGTGATAGCCATTCTTCTTGAGCCAGTCGATATGCTCACTGAACTGTTGTGCAGTCACCGAATAACTAGGAATCAGCGCATCTTTTCTGTCTGTGATTTCATGATAGCCAATGACGGTTAAGGTGGTCGCATCAATTTTTGGTTTTGCCGCAAAAGTAGTGGTGCTTGCAACCACGCCAAACACAAGACCTAAAAATGCATTTAAGGTCGGAGACACTAAACGTGTTGTCATAGAGATATCGTCTCAAGATTAGAAATGTGCTGATCGCAAAGCATGCCTGAATCATCTTACCGTTTATGGAAACACAAGATGATTTAAATGATCAGCTGGGAATATGGATTGTATTTATAATTTTAAAAACTGAAAATAAACTTAAAAGTATTTTTTATGAAATAAATCACCCGATAACGGCATATTGATTAACAAAAATCTAAAAACTCCTAAGATGACAAGCAACATTAGGAGTTTTCAAGCAGTGAGCGAGTTAAATTAATACTGGATTGACTGAAAATTTGGATGCTCTGCGAGTTGCTGTAAATAATGACGCTCTTTTTGATAAAAATATTTATTTAAACGGTTCACCCATTCTCCACGGCGAAAGGTCAATATTTTTTTATGGACACCATCATATTCCAGCAATACCACATTACTGTCATCTTCCCCTGAGGCTAAACGGGTAATTTTATAATCATGCGGCGCATATTGATGTGAGGGCTGTAATGATCTCAAAATTTCTACTTTATATTCACCATCCAGCCAGTAATGTTTATCCATCAGGGCTTTTTCATTGACCCAGAAACCAGTCTGTGCGCCATCATGCGTATCGATCAGAAAAAAATGATCGAGCTCTCTTAATAATTCTGATGCAGTGATATCCAAATAATCATTCATACCCACCTCTACTCACTCAAATTCTTATCGTTGCTTATTGCCATATTTTTATCGTGGATAAACTACAAGTGACTGTTCCCCCATCCACCCGTAGTAATCCGAAGTGCAAACTTTCACGACCTGTATTGAATAATCGTGCTTTAAAATAGAATCGTAGAAAATTGCTCTTTTAACTCAAAGATATACAGGACTGTATACAGAATCAATATTTTTCTCTTGGGTTGCCGTATAATTCAGATAAAAGAAATTTATATAAAAATCAAAATGTTAGTTGGAGATTGTATTTTTATTAATAGGTATTTGATTTTAAAGTGATTTAGCTCAAAAATAAGACTAAATCACTTTAATTTCGACATGACAAACGTGTTATTCGTCGCGCGTTTTTACATCAAAAAGTTCGATTTCAAAAGTCAGATTGGCATTAGCTGGGATAATTTTCCCAATCTTACGTGTGCCATAAGCCAAGTGTGCAGGAACGATCAATTTACGCTTTCCGCCTACTCGCATCCCCATAATGCCCTGATCCCAACCTTTGATCACACGGCCTGTACCAATCACGGTTTCAAAATAGTTGCCGCGATCAAGTGAAGAATCAAACTTTGTGCCATCTTCCAGCCAGCCGGTATAGTGGGTCGTGATCAAAGCACCACGAACTGCCTCTTTACCTTCGCCTACTTTTAAATCAATAATTTCTAATTCTGCAGTCATTTCTATCTCTCCAAATTACTCAAACCAAGATTATTGCAATTGTTGCCATTGAATGTCGACCTGACCTTTGTCACTTAACAACGACCATTCTCCATCCATAATATTGAGCTGTAATTGCATGGTTCGTTCGCATAAGCTTTCAAGTGCTTGCGTGGTTTGAGGAGCCAATTGCCATACTTGCACATTACTTAAGGTTTTAATCTTGCTATTCTTCTGCCACCAGTCATCTGCCTGTGAGCCATAAGTCACGACTGCCACCTGCTTACAACGTGCGCTGGCCTTTTTGACTTTATCTTCCGATGGGCAACCCACTTCAATCCACTTTTCTAAAAGTCCAGTCAGATCTTTTTGCCATAAAGCAGGCTCATCTGTTTCAAACAAGTCTTTGGTAAATTCCAGACGCTCATCGGCAAAACGTGCATAAGCAAGAATACGAACCATTAAACGCTCAATCGTTTCTGATGGATGCAAAGCAAGTGTCAGTTGGTAATCTGCATAGATATGCTCATCCATATTGGCAATATTCAGGTCTGCCTTATATATTGTTGCTTTTAACGCCATAAACGATACTCTTAAAATGCGGTGCTCTCAAATTTGGCGCTAAGCATACTCTATTTTGGGGGCAAGAATGCGCTGAATTATTCAGGTGGTCGACGAATCTTCAGGATTGCGACAAGCCAACAACTGGGTCTCAAATGCCAGCCAATCCTGCTCAGACTGCGTAATCACCTCAATCCGGTTATCAATGCCCTCTTCGGCAGATTTATAGTTAAATTGCTGTGGATTGAAATTAAAACTTTTCCAGCCCTGATCGGTATTAAAGATTCCCTTAATGCGCACCCAGTCTTGCTGCGCACACAACACATCCAGCAGATCATAAAAATTAAACTGCCAGCGTTTGGGAAGTTTCCAGCCTGCAACCGTATAGCCCTGAGCTGTTTCAATATAATGATAAGGAAGCTGTTTAATCTCAGCGTTTGGCACATGCGTCGGCTGTGCTTGCTGTATCTTTAATAAAGGCTGAATTTTTCGTTGCAGCGCTTGCTGTTGAATATCTAATTGTTGAATATCCACTTGTCCATTTTCAGCTTCAATCCAATATTGGACATAAGGTTCATATTCTTGTTTTAACGCCATATAAGCTTGACGATCTGCTGCTGTCATACAATCGATATGAGATAACACCACAATTTGTGCCGCTTTGAGTTGATCGGTATATAAGTTTTGCTTAACCCATGCCTCGTCATGCAAACGGCTACCATCTACCACAATAACCAAAGCTCGCATCGCCAAACTGCTTTGCCAATGTGGCTCAGTCAATTGTTCCAAAAGTTGAGCTGGATGCCCTAAACCTGTCGGCTCGATAAATAAACGGTCAGGCTTACTTTCAGTTAATAAACGCGCAAGTGCAATTTGCATCGGCAATTGACTACTACAACATAAACAGCCGCCTAATAATTCTTTAACTGCATAACCTTTCTGTTGGCTAATCAGTTGCTGATCGACACCAATTTGCCCAAATTCATTCATCAATATCGCCCAAGTCTCATTCTCAGGCTTTTGCGTCAGTAAATGCTGTAATAAAGTGGTTTTACCCGCTCCAAGAAAACCAGAAATAATATGGGTTGGAACCATTTTGGGAGCAAGAAATTTCACGATGCACTCGCATTAAAAATTTATTTCATTTTAAAGAGAAAAATTTATTAAATAAATTAAAGAATAGAGATTTAATATAATTTGCCTTTTGACTCACTAATTAAAAATAAAGAGATATACATCACAAACAATATCTAGAAAGCTTATTTAATGTTGAAAACTAAATGGTTTATTCAATTAATAGATATTCGTCAAACTTAAATCAATGTTTAAAATACGTAAAAAACCAGCTTGTTTTTTAACCACAAAAACATATTTCCATACATTTTCATCCTTAATTTCTCCATGCTGTTTTACATAGCAACTACATAAAGCGACCCAATATTTCATATTGTTAAGAATGACGTAATAGATTGTTAAGGATGTTGCCGCAAAAACGTTTGGCCCATAGCATGGACCTCATGCCGAAATGAGAGATTTGGATTAACCGAATCATCCATTGATGGCTGTTATTTTAAATGAAATAAGGATGCCAAACATGAAACTTATCAAAACTCTTCTTGCAACAACTCTTACTCTTGCAGCAGCTTCTTCATTCGCAGCAACAGCTGAAGAACAAGCTCAAACTCAGGACCAAGTTGTTGTTTCAACTCAAGAGCAACCTGGTACTCAAGCTGCAACTGATGCTACAGCGCCTGCATCTACTCCAGCACCAACTAACTAAGCAGATCTAAAGATTTCCTCCAAATCTTTAGACCAACATTCGTAATGATCTAACGCTTATTTCATTACCAATGTAAAAAAAGATCGGACCATGCTGCGGTCCGATTTTTTTATTTTTGAATGATCTATAACTTAAAGCATTAGCACTGCGTTGATTTTTTAAACATACTGCATGAAGGTTGATGGACTTCTTGCAAACGCGTTGCTTTACGTTGCTCTGCTGCCTCAAAACGACAACGCTTCCACTCAGTGTCTAAATTTAATTGCGGCACTTCTTTTGGCTTACGCTGCTCATCAACTGCGACCATAGTGAAATAACAGGTATTGGTATGGCGTATGGTTCTGTTCTGAATATTCTGTGCTTCGACACGAATACCGATTTCCATTGAAGTACGGCCAACGTGGTTCACACTGGCCAGAAATGTCACCAGTTCACCCACATAAATCGGCTCTTTGAAATTTACGCGGTCAACCGATAAAGTCACCACATAGCTCCCCGAGTATCGACTTGCACAAGCATACGCAACTTGATCTAACAGCTTGAGGATCGTACCCCCATGAACATTGCCTGAAAAGTTTGCCATATCAGGCGTCATCAAAACGGTCATGGTCAACTCTGACTGGTCGTCAGGTGCCTGGTTCGCTTGATCTAATTGATACATGAGAAGAGCTCATTAAGAATGCAACCTCATTATTATCGTTTATTCATGCAGATAAAAATATGCGCAAAATGCTAAAACATCATCAATTATTTTTATGATCTGTCTATTTATTCATTTGAAATAATGACATTAAAGCTGCTTCTACAAGAGAGATGACATTCTCTCCCACATAAAAACAGCTCCAATTTCAAAAATTCAGATCCTAAGCGGTTTAGCTTAGATTGGCTGAACGAATCAGTCCTACTACGCCATTCACGATCATATCAATCGCAATCGTACCAATCAGCAAGGCAGATAAACGACCAACGATATCAAAATACCGGTCAATATATTTGGCATGTTTATAGCGAAGATGATCATGACCAAATTTCATCAGGATGAGAATACTACAAGTCAAAATCAAGGTTAATGCGATCACCGCCATTGCGCCTGTAAAAGGTACGCTCACCCCTGTTACAACCGCCGCACTAATCGTACCTGGGCCGATCATAAAAGGCATCGCAATTGTACCCGCCAGATGCTCAGGTGCGCCGCGCATTTCACCAATGGTTTCTGCACCCTGAAACACATAACGATAGCCAATGACCAGAAAGATTAAACCGCCAAAAATTTGAAAAGATTCAAAACGCACATTCAAATAGCGACTAAAAATGTTCTCGCCGCCCCAGGCAAACAGGATAAATACCCCAAAAGCAATCAAACTCCCCTGAATCAATGCCTTACTAAATATCTTGGCATCCGTATTGCGGATCATCCCTACCATATAAACACTCATCAGGAAGGGATTTAAGAGTGAGAAAAATAATGCAAACGCATGAATATAAGGAGAAAACATGGCACTCTCGTTATCAGCGGAAAATATTAAAAACGATCAACATAAAAATCAGATATCGCGCTTATGAACCTGCGACCAATGACTTACAACGCGGTGTCACATTCTTGAGCTGATCATCTTTATTCAGATCCAATGTCACCCCTAACCCCAGCAGACTCACGCGTATTTTTGCATTGCTATTATTTAATGCTTTCACATTAAATTTCACGCCTTGATCACTATAAAGCACATTGTCGACCAACTTCACTTTATAAGACATCGCTTCCTTACGATCGTCCAGACACAATACGTCACTTCCCTGACGATTCAGATTTAAGACTGCCATCGACGAACCCGCTTCCCCTGACCAACTCCCTGAAAATGGTAGTTGGGTAGCACTTAACTGATTAAATTGAGCAGGTGTCATGGTTGTTATCGAAGTACAGCCCACCAAAGCAAAAGCGAAAATCCCGGGTAATAAAATGTTCTTCACAACCATCACCTAAACTAATAAAAATAAAAGAATTCCTTCCATTTTCCCACATTTAAGCTTTTTTTAATTTGTAGCGCATGTATATAGCTAGTATCGGAAATGTTAAGAAATTTAGATCACTTCGACGTTACTCCGCTATTTTTTCAACAGTGATCTAAAAATAATAATTGTGAATGAGAATATAAAAATGTTCATTCTTATCTTAATAAATCAATACCGACTCCATTAAATGTGAGCACTTTGTAATAATTAATTTAAATATAAAATTATGACTTGATTTCTACTCGATTCATCTGTAGATTTTCTTTTTGAGCGAGTAATTCAAATGACTTTCCAAACGATCTTTGAAACCTTTCAAACACTTCCAAATGGAACGGATGCTTACAAACAAATAAAAAACCAATGTGAACAGGCAATTATCAATGCCGAAAACCCTCTGGAGCATTGTGCCTTATTGCTGGTTTATGGTTTCACAAAAAACTATGTTTTGCTCTACGAAGATCAACCTGTCACCCCTGATTTTTCAAACAAGGTAAAAGCCCAACTCATTCATTATATGCAGGAAATCAGTACTGCTTTAGCCACTGAGGATGCAGCTTCAATCCTGACTGCCTTAAATCATATTTCTAAACAATACATCGATAGTTCTAGAATTTTCTAGTGAGTTAAGGCGCGAAAAATAAAGGACAAGGTTCATCTATTTTCAGTATCGCTTCTAAATAACGTCTCATTATTATTTTTATACTGAGATTATTATTTAGAAGCGACTCAATATAAATAAAATATGAGATGTTTTAAATACATCTCATATTTTATGTCGTGCATAAAAACATATAATATTTATCTTAAAGAGTAACCTTTATATTTTTAGATCAGAATCGTCTTTGCGTGACTCACAATATGTTCAGTCAAAAGCTGTAAAGGATTGGATTGCTGATTCCAGTGATGCCAATACAATGGCACTTCTATTTTCGCTTCTGGTAGCAACTCAACCAGAGTATCCGCTTTATTTTCACTCACCAACTGAAGCTCCGGCACCATGCCATAGCCCAATCCCAATTTAATTGCAGTCACAAAAGATTCCGAAGAAGGAATGAAATGACAAGGATAGCTGCCTTTCATTAGACCGTAACCTTTTTCCAGAATATCGAAATGCATACGATCTTTATCATTAAAGATAATCGCAGGTGTAGTCCTTAAGCTTTCCCGATGAATACCGTCTGCAAACCATTTTTGACTAAATTTTTGAGTCGCAACCATTCGATAACGCATCACACCCAAATATTCAGTATGACAGCCCCGCATCGGCTTATCTTCAATCGAAATACAAGCACTGACCGTTCCCTTCTCTAATAAAGAATAGGTATGAGACTGGTCATCTATTCGAATCTCAAGCGCAATTTTCTGTTTGATCAGAACGTCTTTTAAGGTCGGCAATAACCATGTCGCCAGAGAATCAGCATTTGAAGCAATCACCGCCTTAAAAAAGTTTGATTCAACGCCACCCGTCAGATCGTGCAGCATGTTTTGTTCTAAACGCTTTACATGCTGCAAATGCTCAAATAACTGTTGTCCAGCTTGTGTAAGAACACAAGGACGACCACGGATCAATAACAGCTTGCCCAGCTCTTTTTCCAAAGCCTGCACTCTTAATGTGACAGCAGAAGAGGTAATGCAAAGCTGTGCCCCCGCCTGTTCAAAACTTCCATTCTCCGCAACTGCGAAAAAAGCTTCACATTGTTTAGTATCTAGCATCACAAACCTTAAAAAAATTTAGGCAACCCAAAACAATCTTAATTTTACTGACTTTTCTAATTTAAAAAAGATAATAGCAAACATAAATTTTCAATACGCAAAATCTCCCTTTCTTTCAAGATCAGATTGAATGCTCCGTCAGAAGTTAAATCAACGGCATCAGCTCGGATCCAGAAAGATAAATCCATCTCCACCACAATTATTGAGGAGCTAAAAATATGACCGCATTCTTCTATGGGCTAGGTATCGGCTTTTCTTTAATTTTAGCTATTGGCGCACAAAATGCCTTTGTATTAAAACAAGGCTTAAAACAGCAGCACGTTTTTTGGGTCTGTTTAATCTGTGCACTTTCTGATTCTATTCTGATCTATTTAGGTGTGACTGGTTTCTCGAAAATTGTTGTCGATTATCCTCTAATTGTCACGCTTGCAAAATATTTTGGTGCAGCATTCTTATTTCTCTATGGACTCAGAAATTTTTATTCAGCCATTCACAATAATGCTGGACTCAATCCAAGTGAAATTGAAAAAGACTCATTACTTAAAATTATAGGTATGTGTCTTGCCTTTACCTGGCTGAACCCACATGTGTACTTGGATACCGTGATTCTAGTAGGTTCTATTTCTGTGCAGTTTGCAGATCAGATCTATTTATTTGCAGCAGGCACTATTCTGGCTTCATGGATTTTCTTCTTTGCTCTCGGTTACGGTGCAAAAGTATTGCTACCTTTATTTAAGAAAGCCGTTTCATGGAAAATTCTAGATGTGCTGGTCGGTATCATAATGTGGGCGATTGCCACTAAATTATTGTTCTAAATCATCAGACAATAAAAAAGCCCTTGTTTTCACAAGGGCTTTTTCGTATTTGGCGGAAGCGGTGTCCGTCTAACACCAATCCTAAGAAGTCCAATCCAATATTATAAATTAATATTTTTCAATTAATTACAATTACACCCATCCAACTCAGTCTTGTCTAATCCGACTATTTCCAGTATTTTATGAGGGGTAATTTGAGGGGTAGACAATAACATGCCAAAGAAAGCTAAAGAGCTATCTGCGCTTAGTGTAGCAAAAATTAAAGAGACTGGTCGATATCACGTAGGTGGTGTTGATGGTCTTTGTTTAAACGTCGAAGGAACTTCCCGTGTCTGGATTTTACGTGCGGTGGTGGGAAAACATCTGGATAAAGATGGAAAATTAAAACCTCATCGACGTGATATTGGTATTGGTCCATACCCTGAAGTTTCTTTAGCTGAAGCTCGTGCTAAAGCCACTGAATTAAAATTACAAATACGAAGTGGTATTGATCCAATTGTCCATCAACAGGAACAGCTTGCAAAGCTTCATGTTCAGCAACTACGGAACAAAACATTCATGGAATGTGCAAAAGTTGTTATTGCCAATAAAACCCGTGAACTCAAAAATGAAAAACATATTGGACAATGGTCATCAACACTAGAAACTTATATTTACCCAACTTTGGGCAATCTTACTATTAGTAACATTACCAAAGCCGATATTGCTGAAGTTTTAAGACCTATTTGGGTTGAGAAAAACGAAACAGCCAAACGTATCCGTGGTCGTATAGAAACCATTTTTGATTATGCCAAAGCAATGGGATATTTTGAGGGTGACAACCCTGCCGAATGGAAAGGCAATCTTGAACCTATATTAGGTAATTTAAAGCAGGAATCACGCCCTCACCCATCCCTGCCCTATGAACAGGTTGCTGAGTTTATCCAACACTTAAGACAGAAAAAAGGAATTTCACCAAAAGCTCTGGAATTTGCAATTTTAACCGCCTGTCGCTCTGGTGAGATTTTTGGGGCGAAATGGCAGGAAATTGATTTTAAGAATAAAGTCTGGATTATTCCTAAAGAACGTATGAAAGCAGAAAAGGAACATCATGTGCCTTTGTCGAAAGAAGCGATAAGTTTGCTTGAATCAATTCAAAATCATACTCTAATTCAAGATTTCATCTTCCCTGCGCCACGGAGTGGTGAGATGCTTTCTGATATGTCTTTGACGACCCTAATCAAACGACTGCATGAGCAAAAGCTTAAAGAAAATGGCTTAGGCTATATTGATCCCAAACAAAACCGAGTCATTACAACGCATGGCTTTCGGTCTACTTTCCGTGATTGGTCGGCAGACAAAACAGATTACCGTAGAGAAGTGTGTGAACATGTTCTCGCACACAAACTTCCAGATAAGGTTGAAGCTTCTTATTTACGTGGAGGCTATTTAGAAAAACGTAAAGGCTTAATGGCTGATTGGGCAACATATATCATGCACAAATAGCCTGAAGCCATGTGGTACAGCTCAAAAAAGTACAATCCCAATTACAAAAACACTTAATATAAAAATAAGAGATAAAGGAATTTTATCTCTTATAAATCTGAATTTTAATTGCTCATCCATCCAACTAATTTGATGTTCCCAAAAGAATTTGTAATGAGCATACCAATTACTAAAAAGGATCTGCTTACTTATCCCACACTCGCTTTAAGTAAGCGAATCCGAAATAGAGAAACGCTGGCGTAACACTATAAGTAGCTAAATAAAAAAACAATATAGAAAATCTAACTCCACCCATGAGAGGTGGAGTTAGCTTGATTTATTTCAGTGAATGTATTGATTATTCTTGATTGTCTAAATACTTTTCAGCATCCAATGCTGCCATACAACCCGAACCAGCCGAGGTAATCGCTTGACGATAAATACTGTCTGCCACATCACCCGCAGCAAATACACCCTCGATAGATGTAGCTGTTGCATTACCCGTAGTTCCACTTTGGACTTGGATATAGCCATCACGTAGGTTCAATTGACTTTCAAACATTCCTGTATTGGGTTTATGTCCAATCGCAACAAACAAGCCTTGCACTTGAACATCTTGGATACTTGCATCTTGAGTGGATTTAATACGTACCGCCGTTACACCTGTGTTGTCACCTAAAACCTCATCAACTTGATGGTTCCAAATAATGCTGATTTTGCCCTCTTTTTCTTTGGCAAAAAGATGGTCTTGCAAAATCTTTTCAGAACGCAGACTGTCACGACGGTGTACCAGTGTCACATGTGCAGCGATATTTGACAGATATAAAGCTTCCTCAACCGCAGTGTTACCACCACCAACCACCATGACATTTTGGTTTTTATAGAAGAAACCATCACAGGTTGCACAGGCACTCACACCCTGCCCCATGAAAGCTGCCTCTGACTCAAGACCTAGATATTGAGCCGTTGCACCTGTTGCAATAATCAGTGCATCACAAGTATATTCACCCATGTCACCTTTGAGTACGAATGGGCGAGTTTTGAGATCCACCTCATTGATGTGATCATAGACCATTTCTGTACCAAAGCGTTCTGCATGCGCCTGCATACGCTCCATGAGTACAGGACCAGTTAAGCCCTCAGCATCGCCAACCCAATTATCAACTTCAGTCGTTGTTGTTAATTGCCCGCCTAATTGTAGTCCAGCAATCAATGTTGGTTTGAGGTTGGCACGAGCTGCATATACGGCTGCACTATAACCCGCAGGTCCCGAACCTAAAATAATTAAACGAGAATGTTGATTTTGCATTTAATTTTCTCCAGCATTCTACAAACTTCGCTGATTAACACGTTTTGATAATTCTTCAGCAGATTCTTTACGCTCAGAATAACGATCAGTTAAATACTGACTTTGCCCCCGTGTCAGCAAGGTGAATTTATACAGCTCTTCCATCACATCCACGATACGGTCGTAATACGATGATGCTTTCATTCGCCCATCTTCTTCAAACTCTAAAAATGCTTTTGGAATTGAAGACTGATTCGGAATCGTGATCATCCGCATCCAACGCCCTAAAATACGCATTTGATTGACACTATTGAAAGATTGCGAACCACCACTGACTTGCATTAGTGCCAGTGTTTTTCCTTGAGTGGCACGAATCGCACCACCTGCCAATGGAATCCAATCTATCTGTGACTTAAAGATCGAACTCATTGAACCGTGACGTTCAGGCGAACACCACACCATGCCCTCTGACCATGCCAAAAGCTCATGTAGTTCTTTTGCTTTTGGGTGTTCCATATCCGCATCTTCTGGCAAAGGTAGCCCTTTCGGATGAAAAATTTTAACCTCAGCACCAAACTGTTCCAAGATTCGACCTGCTTCCATCACGGCTAAACGACTATACGAACGCTCACGGTTAGAACCATATAACAACAAAATACGTGGCGCATGATCTAACGATTTAGCTTGAACTTTTTCCAAAGTTGGCTGTTCAAGTAGCTCCATATCAACATTAGGAAGATTCATTACAATTACACCGATTTAAAATACTTTTTTCTGAGCCATAGAGACACACTCACTAAAGCGATCAATACAGGTACTTCAACTAAAGGACCAATCACGGTGGTAAATGCCACAGGTGAAGCCAAACCAAAGGTTGCAATCGCTACAGCCAAAGCCAACTCAAAGTTATTACCAGCAGCCGTGAAAGAAATTGCTGTGGTTTTAGGATAGTCATTGCCCATCCATTTACTCATAAAGAAGCTGATGAAAAACATCACAATAAAATAAATCGTGAGTGGGATTGCGATACGCAGAACATCCAATGGTAAGCTCACTACATCACCACCTTTTAGGCTAAACATTGCCACGATGGTAAAAAGAAGTGCCAATAAACTGAGTGGGCTGATCTTGGGTAAAAAGACATTTTGATACCAATCTAAGCCTTTGGCTTTGACCAAAACCAAACGAGTCAAGAAACCAAGAAGAAATGGAATCCCCAAGTAAACCAACACCGCATGGGTAATCGTCCAGAAATCAACATTGATCACTTGCCCTGCAATACCGAAATAGGGTGGCAAGAATGTGAGGAACAGCCAAGCATAGGTACTAAAAAACAGAATCTGGAAAATACTATTGAATGCCACCAACGCTGCTACATATTGGTTATCACCACAGGCTAAACCATTCCACACCAAGACCATTGCAATACAGCGAGCCAAACCGATCAGGATCAAGCCTGTCATGTACTCTGGATAGCTATGTAAAAAAATAATTGCTAATGCAAACATTAATACAGGCGCAATCACCCAGTTCTGCACCAAAGACAAAGTTAAGGTTTTCTTGTCTTTAAACACTTGTGGCAAAGTAGCATAGTCCACTTTGGCTAAAGGTGGATACATCATCAGAATCAAACCAATCGCAATTGGAATATTGACGGAATCCACACTCATTTTGTCTAAAGTAACGGAAGCTTGCGGAAAGAACACACCTATCGCAATCCCCAATGCCATGGCGATAAAAATCCATAGAGTGAGGTTACGATCTAGAAAAGATAATCTTTGTTGAGCCATGATGTTCTCATTCAATATGCGAAATTTGATTGATTGCTGCAATCAAATCTGGGCGAGACATATGAGTTGTATCTAGTGCCAATAAAGCGTCTAAGCGGCGGTTGATATGATCAACAGTAACTTGGAATGCTTTTAATTTTTCTTCTTTCGGCAAATCTAAATGTGAAGGATCAGCCAAGCCCCAATGTGCCTTAATCGCTCCACCTAAATAAAGTGGACACGCTTCTTGAGCTGCTGAATCGCAAACAGTAATCACGACGTCAGGTTGATATTGTTCGCAGTCATCAATGGTTTTACTCCACAAACCATCTGTTGAGAGACCAAGATTTTCTAAAGTTTCTATAGTCAATGGATGTACTTGCCCTGATGGCTTACTACCTGCACTGTATGCTTTCCATCCTTCAGGCGCACGACTGTTAAAAAGGACTTCTGAGAGGATGCTACGGCAACTATTTCCAGTACACAAAAAAAGAAATTTCATATTCTATTACTCACAATAGCTATTTATTTGGATATTTTGGGAATCTTTATTTACTATGGTTTGACTGCTTACCAAAAGATTCAGAACGTCATGGCACCACATTGGTAATTGCGGATTAATGCTGTAATACACCCATTGGCTTTGTCTCCTGTCCTGTAAGAGACCAGAAGAACGCAATAACGCTAAATGCCTAGAAATCTTTGGCTGACTCAGTTGCAACTTTTCAGTCAAATCACAAACACATAATTCTTTATTCTCAGCGACTAAAGTCACGATATTTAGTCGAGTTTCATCTGATAAGCATTTAAAAAAATTAACTTGGTCCATTCTTAACTCCCATTCACTTATTTGGATATGCGGATAATCACATACAAAAAGTAAAATTTTTAATTCACTCGTTGACCATTTTCATCAATCACTTTTTCACCATCCTCTTTCGTAAAGGCACCCTTCTGAGGTAATGGTAGAATATCTAAGACAACTTCAGAAGGACGGCTTAAGCGAGTGCCTAATTCAGTAACAACAAATGGTCGATTAATCAATATTGGATGATCAAGCATAAAACTAAGTAACTGCTCATCACTCAAATCACTACGATCAAGGTCTAAATCCCGATAAGGATCTACATTCTGGCGAATGGCCTCTCTTACTGTTAATTTTGCATCCTGAATCAATTTAACTAATTCGTCATGACTAGGTGGTGTAATGAGATATTCAATCACAGTTGGCTCAATCCCTGTATTACGGATCAAAGCCAAAGTGTTGCGAGATGTCCCACAAGCTGGGTTGTGATAAATCGTCACAGTTGATGAAGTTGTCATCGAATTGAGCTCTTTTGATAATTTATAATATCTTTATATTCGAATTACCATATATATGCAATACCATATGTTTTGTTTTTTATTAGAGAATAAGGCTCTTTTGAAAAGAACCTCATTACTATCAAAATTCTATCTACTAAATCATCCTATTTTTTTAACTTAGCAGCTACGACTGTGTATGTTTCTCCCTCAGCCTTTAATTCAAAATCAACTTTTTGCCCTACTGCAAGCCCATTCAATAATGCAGGATCAGCAACTTTAAAGCCCATGGTCATCGCAGGCCATTTAATCGCAGGAATTGCCTCATGATCGAGTGTCAAAATATTTTCTTTCGTATCAATAGCCGTAATCACTCCAACTGCTTGAGTTGTCGTTGCTGTAGATGATTCTTTACTCATCTGCTCCATAGGCGCTTCCGCTTTCTTTTGCTCTGACGCCTCATTTTTACTACATGCACTTAACGCAGTAACAGTGGCAACAAGAGCGACAATTTTAATAAATTTAAACATAATAAAACCTCTTTGAACGAAATAAGAAAACTATCAAGATTTTGATAGTTTTCTTTTGATTAAAAGCTGATATGCAGCGGGAATAACAAACATTGATAAAAGTGGAGCTGAAATCATGCCCCCAACCATAGGTAAAGCAATACGACTCATCAATTCAGAGCCCGTTCCAGTTCCTAAAAGGATAGGAATCAAACCCGCCAGAATGACAGCTACAGTCATCGCTTTAGGGCGAACCCGTAGTACTGCCCCTGTACGAAGGGCATCATTGAGTTGCTGCTCAGTTAAAGATGATAAATTTTGTTGAGCATGTTCTATCGCCTGCTTTAAATAAAACAACATGACCACTCCAAACTCTGCGGCAACACCGGCAAGTGCAATAAAGCCTACTGCAATGGCAATTGAGAAATTATAACCACTGAAATACATTGCCCAAATACCACCAATTAAAGCGAATGGTAGAGTCAGCATAATCAGAGCAGCATCTTGTACTTGTCTAAAAATCAGATACAGCAATAGAAAAATGATCATCAAAGTGATTGGTATTACTACCTTTAGGCGAGCATTTGCTCTTTCCATAAATTCAAATTGACCTGAATAACTAATACTCATACCCGCAGAGCGTTTCACTTGTTGGTCAATAGACTGTTTCAAATCCCGAACAACGGAGGCTAAATCACGTCCTTGTACATCAACATAGACCCAACCACTTGGACGAGCATTCTCACTTTTTAACATCGGAGGACCATCTGTGATTTGAATGTTGGCAACACTACTCAAAACAATTTGCTGACCTGATTCAGTCAGAATTGGTAAATTTCTTAATGCCTCAAGTGAATCTCGAATTTCTCGCGGATAACGTACATTAATAGGATACCTTGCTAACCCTTCAACAGTTTCACCAATATTTTCCCCACCAATTGCTGATGACACAATTTGCTGTACATCGGTGATATTGAGACCATAGCGTGCAGCTTCCATTCGATTAATATCGATATCAACATATCGCCCACCAGTGAGTCGTTCAGCTAAAGCTGAGCTAACACCGGGCACTTTTTTGGCAACCTGTTCAATTTGTTGTGCTACCCGATCAATATCTTGCAAATCATTTGCTGAAATCTTGATCCCGATTGGGCTTTTAACCCCGGTCGCCAACATATCAATTCTGTTACGAATAGGCGGCACCCAGATATTTGTTAAACCCGGTACTTGAACAGCTTTATCCAGTTCTTTTATCAACTTATCTGGTGTCATACCTGAACGCCATTCAGATCGTGGTTTAAACTGAATCGTGGTTTCAAACATTTCTAAAGGTGCAGGATCTGTAGCCGACTCTGCTCGCCCAGCTTTACCAAATACAGTGGCAACCTCTGGAACAGTTTTAATCATTCGATCAGTCTGTTGAAGTAATTCAGAAGCTTTTGCTGCGGACAATCCCGGTAAAGCTGAAGGCATATACAGTAAATCACCTTCATCCATATTAGGCAGGAACTCTCCACCTAATTGCGTTAAAGGAAAAAGACTGATAAGAAAAATGAGTAACGCACCTAATAACGTTGTCTTTGGATAAGCTAAGACTTTATCTAACATAGGACGGTATATTTTGATGAGAAAACGGTTTAATGGATTCCGTTGTTCAGATGGTAACTTCCCGCGAATCCAGTATCCCATCAAAACTGGAATCAATGTAATAGATAGCCCCGCAGCAGCAGCCATGGCATAAGTTTTAGTAAATGCCAATGGAGAGAACAATCGTCCTTCTTGTGCTTGCAAAGTAAAAATGGGAATAAAGGATAAAGTAATGATGAGTAAACAGAAAAATAAAGCAGGCCCAACCTCACTGGCAGAACGTGTAATGATGTCCCAACGCTCTTGTATTTCTAAAACTCGATCAGGATGTTCATGTTGCCAAGCTTCGATATGCTTATGTGCATTTTCGACCATAACCACAGATGCATCAACCATAGCACCAATCGCGATTGCAATCCCACCCAATGACATGATATTGGCATTTAGTCCCTGATAATACATCAATAAAAAGGCTGACAAGATTCCCAAAGGCAAAGAAACAATCGCAACCATTGCTGAACGTAAATGCCAGAGGAATAGCCCACAAACCAAAGCCACTACAATAAACTCTTCAATTAATTTATGGCTGAGATTCTCTACCGCCCGATCAATCAATTGACTGCGGTCATACACAGAAACAACTTGTACACCTTTCGGTAGACTTTGTTGTAATTCAGCAAGTTTTTCTTTTACAGCAGTAATGGTTTCACGTGCATTTTTACCAGCACGTAAAATCACAACACCTCCAACAGTTTCCCCTTGTCCATTGAGTTCAGTAATTCCACGACGCATTTCAGGACCGAGTTGAATCATTGCAACATCTCCAAGAGTGATTGGAACACCTAAATCGTTTGTACGTAACGGAATCTGCCGAAAATCTTCTAATGTTTTTAAATAACCTGAAGCTCTCACCATATATTCAGTTTCAGCCATTTCTAGGACTGAACCGCCAGTTTCCTGATTTGCCTTTTGAATTGCTTCAATTATGCTTCGCTGAGTTATACCGAATGCTGCCATTTTGGTTGGGTCTAAAACAACTTGATATTGTTTAACCATCCCCCCAATTGTGGCGACCTCAGCCACATTTGGTACTGTCTTCAGTTCATACTTCAAAAACCAATCTTGTATGCTTCGCAGTTGTGAGAGATCATGTTGCCCTGTTGGATCAACCAAAGCATATTCGTAGATCCAACCAACACCTGTAGCATCTGGTCCTAATGAAGATTTTGCATTTGCAGGCATTCTTTCTTGTATTTGATTGAGATATTCCAATACACGAGAACGTGCCCAATAAAGATCAGTATGTTCATCAAAAATGACATAAACAAACGAATCACCAAAAAAAGAATAGCCCCGAACAGCTTTAACACCGGGTACTGATAACATGGTCGTTGTTAAAGGATAAGTCACCTGATTTTCAACAATTTGTGGTGCTTGACCGGGAAAATTAGTTCGCACAATCACTTGTACATCAGACAGATCTGGCAAAGCATCAACCGGAGTATTCTTGACAGCCCAAGTTCCCCAAACGGCAAGAACTACAGCAGCTAATAAGACAAATACTCGATTTGTAATTGAAAAACGAATAATACGGGCGATCATAATGGTTCTCCCGTTTAGTTCTGCATAGATGTCATAGACATCTTGGAAATGTCAGAAATAACATAAGCATCCCCAACACGTGTAAAACGAAAACTGACCTGCTCGCCTTGCTGAATTTGGGTAAATGGTTGTACTGGTTGTTTAAAGCTCATGGTCATAGCCCCCCACCCCAATTCAGCAATTGCATGATGTGAAATGGTAATGTCTTGAGCTGTAACTTTTTCCACTTTACCAATGCCTTGGTATATTGATGCCTTAGTCACTTGAGATGATGTAATCGATTGTCCAGTGTTCAGCTTATCCAGTACACCCTGTAAATTGGCCTCAGAATCAATTAGGAATTGTCCCGAAATCACGATTTTCTGACCAGCGTTCAAACCCTGTAGAATTGCTATTTTATTTCCGTCACTCTGTCCTAACTGTACAACAACAGGTTCGAAACGCCCTTTTTCATGTGCGACAATAATAATATTACGAGTACCTGTACGTATAACAGCTTGCTCTGGCACAACTAAACTGCTTTGAGGATTGTTGGAAAATTTGACAGAAGCAAACATTCCGGGCTTGAGTTGCCCCTCTCTATTGGGTAACTCAATACGAACTTTTATGGTTCTGCTTGTAGTATCTAATGTCGGTAAAATATCAATGACTTTGCCAGACACTTTTTGAGGGTACGCAGCAAAAGTTGCTTCGATTTTATCTCCTCGCTTTATCCCAGCAATTTGCGTTTCAGGCACTGCTGCTTCTAACCAAATTGGATTCACGCCTTTAATGGTGGCAAGTGTTTGCCCCATAGCTAAAGCCATTCCACTACGAACTTCTAGTGAGTCAATGAATCCACTCAAAGGAGCACTCAAAGTCATATTAGACTGTACTTGATGTGTCCGTTCGACTTGATGGATCACATTTGGTGGGATTCCCAGAAGCTGTAGGCGTTGTCGACTTGCTTGAATAAGAGAACGGTCTCCTATTTTAAGTACTGCCAAAAACTCAGTCTGTTCCCCAGTCCACTCAGGGATTGAAATATCAGCAATCGGACTCCCTTGAGTCACTATATCCCCGACTGCATGGCCATAAACACGCTGAACAAAACCACTTGCTCGTGTTTGCAGAATTGCTACCTGTCGTTCATTCGCTTGTAATATGCCATTGGTTAACAAGGTATTGCCCATTACAGCCTGTTCGACTGTGGCATAACGAATGGCTAGATTTTGTTGAAGAGCTGGATCAATCTTTACTCCTGCACTTTCAGTTATTCCAGAAGTACTTTCATCCGCATACTTAGGGACTAACTGCATATCCATAAAAGGGGATTTCCCTGGCTTATCAAAATGCTGTTCTGGTTTCATTGGATCGTACCAGTACAACACTTTAGCAGTTGCCTGATCACTTACAGTTTGCTTTTCATCATTTTGATGCGCATACCAATATCCAATCCCACTACCGACTCCCAAGCTGCCCACAATCAAGCCAGCAATTACAAATGCCAATTTATTTTTTAACATTATCTTGACTCCTCAGCATGGTTTAAGGTGGGTTCTACAAAAGAAAAATAGAGCTGGGCTTTGATCATTGCTTGCTGTTGTTGTAAATCGATGAGACGTAATCGCTGATTTAGTAATGCTTGTCGTGTCTCAATGACATCTGACAAATTGGCTTTACCAGCCTGATAACTTGCTAACTGTAAAGTTACTTTTTCTTTAGCCAAAGGAAGTGTACTTTGAACGGTACGTTGGATTTGTCTTTCAAGAGCTTTTAAATCCGATAGCCCCTCATCTAACATGGTGAGATGGTCGCGGTATTTTATCTCCTGATCTGCTGTAATCCGATTTTGTTCAGCTAATGCTGCCTGAATGAGCGGACCACTACGTTTTTTTGAAAATATTGGTAGTTCTGTTGTCAGTTGTACACCAATCATATCTCCAAATTCAGGAGCACGATGCTGATAGGCAAGCTCAATACCCCAATCTGGTTTTTGAAGGGCTTGGGCTTGCTTAAGCTTTGCTTCAACAGTTTGCTTTTCTGCTTGGAATGCTTTTAGTTCAGGGTGTTGATGCAGATGATGATATAAACGTGATGTATCAAAATTAATTATAGGTTCTTGGGTAGGCAAACTTTCTATTTCAGTTGTACCACTAGAATCCTCACTGATTAATCGGTGTAATTCTAGTTTTGCCTTATTTATATCTCGAAGCAAATCATCTTTTTGATCAAGCAAAATAGTTTTGTCCAGCCTAGGGGAAATTGTATTAGCAACCATGGTTCGACCAGACGCAACCTGTGTTTGTGTAATCTGGGATAGCAATCCATTTTCTGAAAGAAGGTCATCATATAACGCCAGTTTACGCTCAAGATAAAAACGTTTAAGCCATGCCGATGCTACTTTTTGACGTAACTCAATTCGCAGAATTTCTGTTTGAGCATTTGCTGAACCCAATTCAGCTTTTGCTAATTCAACTTCAGCTAATCTTTTGGCACGATTTGGAAAATCTTGCATGATGCCAATCTTTTGCATCGTCATCCCCTCTTGTGTGACAGACCATGCAGCATCACCTGATACAGGGTAATTATCGAGACCCACAAATAGTTTAGGATTGGGCAAAATACCTGAAGCTGAAACTATATTCTCAGCACCTTCAATCTGAGCACTATTAGCTCTTAGAGCAGGCGCATATCGCTCAGCAAGCTTCAATGCTGTATCCAAAGTCAGTGGCTGGGCATAAGCATGTCCATAACTCAAGAAAAAACAGATCGTCGCAATCGAGCATCCACCCCATTTTAGGGACAGCTTTCCTTTATTAAAGTTCATATTTTTAGCTCTAAAATGATGTACACGCGCACGTGCAGAACACCCATAGAAAACTCTATGAATGATGAAGAATCATCAAATTAGTTAAAGCGTGGGGGTTTCCATAAATTGGAAAGATCAGATGAGATGAAATTTTGATTTAATGGAGAAAAAGTAGACTGTTCCGCAGGTAAAAAAATCATCGACTGCAAAACATCCAGCGCTGTAGATGTATATGCAATTTTAGAAAATGACATAATACAATCTTGCTTAGACATACATGATGGATCATGTAATTGCTTCTTAATCTTTACCTCAGCTTTCATACAATCCATGTGCATAGCACTTGCTTTTTCATGATCTTCAGAATTCATCATTTGCATGGATTGTGTATCTTGAGATGACATTAAACATGGGCTATGTACAGATGCAGCAGCTGCTGCCGATCCTACAATTAGGATAGCAAAAGATAAAAACAGCGATAAGCATGTCCTTAACAAGTGCATAACATCAAGACCAAAATTTAACCTTTTTAGTTTTACAGATTATCCTGTAAATAACAATCCTATAATTAATTAAACTAATTCATTAAACAGCGGTTGTTGGTTTATATCAACAACCGCCTTCTAAATTAAAACCGACTTATAACTTGATAAGTTATAAAGGAAAATAAATAAGCCAATGAAAAGAGATATACAGCCATTACGACTGGTTGTTTCCAACTCCCTGTTTCTCTTCGAATGGTCGCTAGTGTTGCTAAACAATGCGGGGCAAAGATAAACCAAACTAACAATGACATACCTGTCGCTAGCCCCCATCCATCCGGACCAGATATTTGAGATAATAAAGTCTGGGTAACTGCATCTTCATCACCAGACATTGCATAGATCACCCCTAACGCAGCAATAATCACTTCACGAGCTGCCATTGCAGGAATCAAAGCAATACAAATTTCCCAAGTAAATCCAATCGGAGCAAATATTGGATGGATTAGATGCCCTAACTGTCCAGCAATACTATAATTGATTGGTGGCATTGTTGGATTATCAGGTGGTAAAGGGAACGTTACCAAGAACCATAATAAAATAGAAAGTGCGACAATAATTCCACCAACTCTTTTTAAGAATATAGTTGCTCTATCATAAAGCCCCAAAGCTACATTTCGAACATCTGGAATACGGTATGTAGGTAATTCAAAAATGAAAATACTTTCAGTTTTATCTTTTCTGACTAATTTCAGGAATAAAGAAACCAATAAAGCGGATACGATTCCTGACATGTAAAGCCCGAACAGAACTAGACCTTGTAAACTGAGCCAACCATAAACCAACTTGTTTGGAATGAATGCAGCGATCAGCAAAGCATATACAGGTAGTCGTGCAGAACACGTCATTAAAGGTGCAATCATAATCGTTGCTAAACGATCTCTTTCAGAGCTAATACTTCTAGTCGCCATGACTCCGGGAATTGCACAAGCAAAGCTCGAAAGTAGTGGAATAAATGAACGCCCACTTAAACCAGCTTTAGACATCAGCTTATCTAACAAAAAAGCAGCTCTAGGTAAGTATCCCGATTCTTCTAAAATTAAAATAAAGAAAAATAAGATCAGAATTTGAGGCATGTACGCGAGTACACTACCAGCACCTGCAATTACACCATCAACGACCAAACTTCTTAAAAGTGGATGAGTAATCAGAGGTCCTATCGCCCCACCAAACCATGAAATCGAATCCTCAACAAAGGAAATTAACGGTTGAGCCCAAATAAAGACAGCCTGAAACATTACAAACATGGTAAAGGTCAATATTAATAATCCAAAAACTGGATGTAAGAATATTTTGTCCAAGAAAGCCGTTCGTTTATCACCATTATCATTTTTCAAGATGACTTGTTTTGTAATATATTTGATTTGGTCAAAGTGACTCAGATCAGAATGATAAGGGGCAACAAACAAATTCTTTTGATCCAATTGGGTCAATAGCCCCTGAATGCCTTTTGTTTTTACAGCTACTGACTCAACAACAGGAATACCTAAAAGCTGAGATAGCTTCGTTGTATCAATTGAAATCCCACGCTTTCTAACCTCATCCATCATGTTAAGAACAAGTAACATTGGTCTGTTTAAAGCCCTGACTTCAAGTACAAGACTTAAATGAAGATGAAGATTCGTAGCATCGACAACACATACAAAAATATCAGGTATAACTTCGCCTTTTAATTCACCAAAGCATACTGCTCTAGTTACCTCCTCATCTAAACTGCTCGGTTTTAAACTATAAGTCCCAGGCAAATCCAATACTCGAACGGTATCACCAGATGGCAGTTTAAAAAATCCCTCTTTCCGTTCTACCGTTACCCCAGCATAATTTGCAACTTTTTGACGAGTCCCTGTGAGGGTGTTAAAAAGTGATGTTTTACCGCAATTAGGATTACCAACAAGTGCAATATTTTTAGTGTCCATTGGTAATCTCTACAAAAATTCGTTCTGCTTCATTTTTTCTTAAGGCGAAACGTGAGGTTTCGATTTGAACCAACACAGGATCACCACCAAAAAGCCCTTTCGCAAGCACTTGTAAGGATTCACCTACTCTAAAGCCCAGCAGTTCTAAACGCTCCAGAACAGGATCATTTTTATCTTGATACTGTTCACCCTTTTTAAGATCAATGATTTTTACAGTCTGGTCTTGCTTTACTTGAAATAAATTCATTGTCAGCACCCTACTTCAACGCCAAAATTTTTCGAGCGCCATTCAGTACAAACAGTGAAACAAGAATACCAATAATCAAATCTGGGTAAGCTGAACCAGTCCATGCAACAAGTACACCTGCTAAAATAACCCCCATATTTACTATTACGTCATTAGCTGAAAAGATCCAACTCGCTTTCATATGGGCTCCGCCATCTCTATGCCCAGAAATGAGATACAAGCACGTCACATTGGCAATAAGTGCTAAGAAGCCAATAATGATCATCAAATCTGACTCTGGTTCACTACCGAACATGAAACGTCTGACAACATCAATAATAACGATCAAAGCTAATAAAAGTTGAATCCATCCTGCAAAATGAGCTGCTTTTAATTGGTATTTAGCCGCTTTCCCTACCGCGTAAAGTGCTATACCGTAAACGGCCGCATCAGCAAACATATCAAGAGAGTCCGCAATGAGCCCCGTCGATGCGGCAATAATTCCACTTATGAACTCAATAAAAAAAAGAACACCATTAATCGCTAGTAATAATTTAAGGACTTTCGCCTGCTTAGTCGGATCTGGTGTTTCAGGCAATTCCCCAGTGGCTTTTACTGTTTCCACGAGCTTTGCACCAAAACCTAGGGCTTCAAGTTTTGTGGTAATTTCATTAATCCCATTGGTATGGAAAACAACTAACTGTCTTTGCGCCAAATCAAAAGATAAACCTTTAACTTCATGCAAGGGAGAAAGTGCCATTCTTACCATTTGCTCTTCTGCCGAACAATCCATCTTCGGAATCAGAAAAGTACTAGCTTCTTGTGCTTGTTCTTTATTTTCATAAGCTTCAGTTTTATTTAATTTTGCCCCAAATCCAAGAGCTTCAAGTTTTGCAGTGATTTCATTACTTTCACCATTATGCAGAACTTTTAGGTTTCGGTTCGGCAAATCAAAAACCAAGCTCTTAACATCTACCAATGAAGATAAAGTCATCCGAACCATTTGTTCCTCTGCGGAACAATCCATTTTCGGGATGCTATAGTCACTGATGAAAGTCGCTGTATCTTCACTCCCCCTAATCTTTTCAGGTGAAGTTATCGAATCCGAACCACAGCATGAATTCGACTGCTTACTACCGCATGAATCTTTTTCATCAGGGTTAGGTTCTTGCTGTACCTCATTATCGCAACAAGAACTTTCACTTTCTTCTGTAGCTAAATCTTTAATTTTACAAGAATCTGTTTTTGATTCATTTTGTTTTTGCTTAGTGTCTTCACAAGAACTTTCTTGATTACAACCGCAACCACTCATTGATGTGCCTATAGTCATATCTTCACGTATTGCATATTAAAATCCCTATAGCTACTATAGAGTCAATAGATCAGGTGACTTGAAATGAACTTAAAAATTGGTGAATTATCTCAGCTATCCGGTTGCCCTGTTGTTACAATACGGTTTTATGAAAAAGAAGCTTTATTACTAGCCCCTAATCGTTCGGAAGCTAATTATCGACTTTATAACAAAGACCACTTAGAGCGACTTCTATTTATTCTTAATTGCCGAACTTTGAATATGAGCTTGGACGAAATAAAAATTTTATTAGCATACAAAGACAAACCTTGTGGAAACTGTAGTTCTATTAACATCTTAGTTGATAAACATATTCATCAATTAGAGCAGAATATCCAAAAACAGATTCAGCTTAAGCAACAACTTTCTGATTTAAGAAGCAAATGCTCTGGTTTTTTGGAAATTAACTCTTGTAAAGTACTTGAAGGGTTATCCGTAAGTTTAAAATAATTAAGAATGAATAATGGAATATCACCATTATTCATTCTTAATAAAATATTTAGAAAACTAATTCAATACCTGCCCCGTATAACCACCCCTTTTCAGAATTTGTAGCTTCTTGAAAAGTTGTTAATTTCTGTCCTTTTTCATATTGATAAGCGACATCAACAAATGGTCTTATACGCTTATTAATCTCGTAACGAGTTTTTAGACCTGTCTTTAACTCAGACAAACCTGACTTTGTAGCAAAATCAGAATTATCATTAAACACAATATCTGCTGCAATATATGGCTGAGTAATTAGCTTTTGAGTGAGTAATAGATCTCGATCAAACTCAAAACTGGCTCCCCAAAAATTATTTTCACCACCATAAAGGTAGGCTTTTGTCTCAAAGAAATAAGGTGCAAGGCCTAATAATCCAATAACGCCATCAATGCGATTACTATTACGGTTATTTTTGTCCTCACTATACCTTACCCCAGCTTGTACATCCCAAAATGGTGCAACATTTCTACTGTAAAGAGCTGATACATCATATTTGGGATCATTACTCTCCGCTTTATTCATATTAGCTTCAACAAACATTCGATTTTCATCTGTTCCAATCAATGCCTCGAAACTCGAACCTAAGCTGCCCTTTCCATCTTTATCAACTATCCACTCATTGGAAAATTTAGTTGTCTGATAAATTTGCCCACCATGCTCGTTCATATGATTTTGGCTAAAAGCTAAAGTTTCAGACCCTTTGCTGTTTGAAGACTTTTGATCAGTATTACGTTCAACATAGCCTAATCCGCCTGATTCGCGTAAAAGCACACTCATACTTGACGTACTCTTATTTAGATTTTCAGTCGAATTATCATTCGCAAATGCCATACCCGCTAAGCCAATTAAAGCAACAGATAAAATTGTTTTTGAATATAACTGTTTAGTGATGTGCATGTTGATTCACTCCCTCATGGCTAGTTTGAGGTTGGGCAACGATACTTTTCGTATCATCATCATTGCTATCTACATTTGCCACAATGAGTTTGTTCATCATTCCAGCTGCCATGTGATATAACAAATGGCAGTGGATAGCCCATTCACCCAATTCATCAGCAGTAAGTAAAGTTGTAACTGTTTTCCCCGGTGGCACAATGATCGTGTGTTTATTTGGCATATTACTTGGATCTTGACCATTTTCAAGCTGCATAAACATACCGTGCAAGTGCATTGGGTGAGCCATCATACTGTCATTCACAAATTTCAAGCGTATACGTTCCCCGTATTTCACTTTGAATGGTTCTGTTTCATTAAACTTCTTACCATTAATTGTCCAAATATAGCGCTCCATGTTCCCACCAAGACGGATTTCCATTTCACGTTCAGGGGCACGAGTATCTGGTTGAGGCTTTAAAGATTGTAAGTCACTATATTGAAGTGCTTTTTGACCAACAGGTGTTGAAGCATTTGCCCAGCCATATACAACATCACCATTCTTTTCTTGTGTAGGTGCATTAGATGTAGTCATTTGCATGCCATGGTTCATACCTGACATAGATTGATCTTTTGAGCTGTCTGTCATAGACGACATATCGTGATCCATGCCTTTCATTGAAGACATGTCATGGTTCATTCCAGACATTGACTGATCTTTTGAGCTGTCTGTCATAGACGACATATCGTGATCCATGCCTTTCATTGAAGACATGTCATGGTTCATTCCAGACATTGACTGATCTTTTGAGCTGTCTGTCATAGGCGACATATCATGATCCATGCCTTTCATTGAAGACATGTCGTGATTCATGCCCGCCATAGAAGACATATCATGCCCCATCCCCATATCTTCCATAGTTAATAAAGAACGAGGACGTGACTTCGGCATTTTGATTTGATTTATTGGAGGAGTATTCTCATCATGTAAGGAACCAACTGAAAAACCACTCCTATCAATTGATTCTGCTTCAATTTGATAATTTGATTGTTTGGGTTCTACAATAACATCATACGTTTCAGCCGTCCCTATTCTGAATTCATCAACCGGAACAGGTTTCACTGGTTGCCCATCTGCACTGACTACCGTCATTTTCAAGTTAGGGATTCTGACGTCAAAGAATGACATTGCTGAGGCATTAATAAACCGAAGACGTACTTTTTCACCCGTCTTAAAATTACCAGTCCAATTTTGTTCTGGAGTCTTACCATTCATCAAAAAAGTATATTTTGTCACATCAGACATATCTGTCTTGAGCATTCGCATCTGGTTCCACATCGAACGGTCTTGCCATGTTGCTTTTAAACCATCTTTTTTAATTTGTTTAAAAACATCAAAAACAGTTTCACGACGGTTCTGATAATAGTCAGCTTCTTTCTTTAGATTATTCATGATTTTATCACTAGTTGAATCATGAAAATCTGAAAGTAATACGACATAATCCTTATCTGTTTTCTCAGCTACAGTTAAAGGTGTCCTATTTTTGGGGTAAATGACTAACGGACCATACAAGCCCTCTTGTTCTTGACCTTTACTATGCGAATGATACCAATAGGTACCATTTTGGCGTACCTTAAACTTATATTCGTAGGTCTTATTAGGGGCAATACCGTCAAACTGATTAAATCCGGGTACGCCATCCATGATGCCCGGTAGAATTAACCCGTGCCAATGAATAGAAGAATCTTGTTTTTTTAGCTTGTTATGGACACGAATAATAGCATCATCACCTTCCTCAAACTCAAGAAGAGGTGCAACAAATTTCCCATTAACCGTAATTCGTTTTAAAGGCTTACCTGTGATATTCACCGTTTGCTCAGCGATTGTTAAATCATATTCTTTAACTGCTGCCACAACCCAAGTTGATGAAAATAAACCGACTCCTATTAAAAGGACATGCGTTAATTTTGTAGACATTTATTTCACCTATCTAATATAAGGATGGGAGAATCAAGCAAACCTATTATTCGCTTTAATTTCCCCCGATCTTTCATTTATCGTATTTGTTATTTATTTGATGTATTTGACATGTTCATCTTTGAGTGGTCCATGTTCATCATACTGGAATTATCCATATTACTCATTTTAGATTGCCCCATATTCATCATCTTAGAATGATCCATCTGAGACATATCCGTCATGTTACCATGCTCATGCTGACTATGATCCTGTTGGGTTTTATCATCATTCTTCATATTACAAGGTTTTTGACATTTCTCTTGCGTCTTTGAATCGGCTTTAATTTCAGACACAACTGTAGTTCCTTGTTTCACATCTGCTGCCCAAGACTGAGTTCCTACAATTAAAGTACCAACACACATAAGAGTGGTTAAGCTACGGCTGAATAGAGTTTTCATGTTTTGCTCCAAAAATTAACTTTATGTAAATACCTTAAAGGCCTTCACTAAACATCTATGTGACATGAAAATGACATTTTTGTAATCTACAACGAATCACGTATTTATAACGTTATTATGTTCTTAATGAGTGATATGGGATTTTTATCAATGAGAATCTTACTAGTTGAAGATGAACAAAAAACCGGTGACTACCTTAAACAAGGTCTATCTGAAGCTGGGTATATAACGGATTGGGTAACGGATGGATTATCTGGTAAACATCAAGCGCTTTCCGAAGAATATGACCTCATCATTTTAGATGTGATGCTTCCAAAGCTAGATGGTTGGGATATCATTTATGATATCCGAAAAAGTGGCAAAACTATGCCTATTCTTTTTCTTTCAGCACGTGATCAAATTGAAGATCGTGTGAAAGGCTTGGATTTAGGTGCTGATGATTATCTAGTCAAGCCTTTTGCTTTTGCTGAGTTATTAGCACGAATTAAAAGCTTACTCCGACGGGGACAACAAAAAGAAGATAGTAACCTTATTACAATTGCTGATCTTGAACTTGATCTTCGTAAACGCCGCGTCACTCGCGCTGGGCAACGTATTGACTTAACAGCTAAAGAATTCGCGCTGATGGAATTATTTATGCGTAGACGTGGTGAGATATTACCTCGTACGCTCATTGCCTCTCAAATATGGGACATGAATTTTGATAGTGATACCAACGTTGTAGAAGTCGCTATCAAACGTTTGCGCAGTAAAATTGACAGTAATTTTAGCCCAAAGCTGATACAGAACATACGTGGAATGGGGTATGTTTTAGAGGTAGAAGATGACTCGTAAATTGTTTAATGCAATCAGCTTTCGTATAGCAATCATCTTTTCTCTTTCTACTGTTATCATCTTAATGATTATGGGGTTGGTTATTCACAAGCTCGTAATGCATCATTTTGAAGCTCAAGACCGAACTCAATTAGAAGGCAAAATTCAACTTATAGAGAATCTACTTGAACAGAACCCATCTAACTCTCAAGAACTAAATTTATATTTAAAAGATGCCTTAATTGGACATCACGATCTGATTGTTCAGATTGAACGTCCAACAGGTCAAGTTATTTTTAGCTCAGCACCATCAGTAATTCATCCCCAAGCACTCAACAAATCAAAACAAGATCCATGGCTTGAATGGAAAATTAAAAATAAGACTTATCGTGGCTTAATTTATAAAAAGACTTTTGATCATAATGACTCGTTTATATCAGCTCAGATTATTGTTGGAATCGATACCTCTGAGCATCTACATTTCTTAAATGACTTTAGACGTCAACTTTTATACATTGGATTTGTGGGTACAATTTGTTTAATGTTCTTAGGGTGGTTCGCAGCATGGCGAGGGCTACGTCCAGTACAACAAATGGCAAAAGTAGCAGAGGGTATCTCAGCCCAACATCTTTCTGAACGTTTAGAAGTCGAAAATACTCCAACCGAACTTAAATCACTGGCTGTCGCTTTTAATGATATGTTAGATCGGCTAGAAGCCGCAGTAGAAAAACTTTCAGATTTTTCATCTGATCTTGCTCATGAAATAAGAACACCTATTAACAATTTGATGACTCAAACTCAAGTATGTTTATCTCGTAGTCGAAATATTAATACTTATCAGGAAGTTCTATTTTCAAATTTAGAAGAGTTTGAGCATTTAGCTCGCATGGTCTCTGATATGCTATTTTTGGCAAAAGCAGAACATGGTCTACATTTACCTAACCTACAACAGGTTAATTTAGTTAAAGAAGTTTCAGCATTATTTGATTTTTATGATGCTATCGCTGCTGAAAAGGGAATGTCACTCGAACAGAGTGGTTCAGGTAGTATAAAAGGTGATCCTTTAATGCTACGCCGCGCTTTAAGTAATTTGTTATCGAATGCAATTAAATATGGCAAATCAGATTCGGTCATCAAAATCACATGCCAACAAAACTTTGATACAACAACATTCATCATTGAAAATGAAAGCTCCCCACTATCATCAGAACAACTTAATCGGTTATTCGATCGTTTTTATCGAACAGATGTATCTAGACAGAGAGTTGAAGAAGGTACTGGCCTTGGTTTAGCAATTACCAAATCTATTCTTGATGTGCATGGAGCTTCCATTCAAGCGACTTATAACGAGGGACATATTTCTTTTAAAATTATCTTTAAAAATTAGTGATATCTCGGTTATTAAGCACTCATTCTAATGATGCTTACCACTCATTAACTTACGCTAATGAGTGGTAAGTCGTGATTATTTTTGATGACGTAATCGTAAGGCATTACCAATTACCGATGCTGAGCTTAGGCTCATTGCTAATGCAGCAATCATAGGCGAGAGTAACCAGCCAGTAAATGGATACAGTACACCAGCAGCCAAAGGGATACCTAATCCATTATAGAGGAAAGCAAACATCAAGTTTTGTTTCATATTTTTAACAGTTGCCTCTGATAAAGAACGAGCAATTTCAATACCACGTAAGTCACCTTTTACTAATGTAACTTGGGCACTATTCATTGCTACATCAGTACCCGTGCCCATTGCGATTCCAATATCAGCTTGAGCCAAGGCTGGTGCATCATTAATTCCATCACCAGCCATAGCAACAATTCTCCCTTCTTTTTGCAATTTTGTGACCAAATCTAATTTATCAGCAGGTTTAACCTCACCATAAACCTCACTAATTCCTAACTTAGCCCCAACTGATTTTGCTGTAGTTAGCCCATCACCTGTTGCCATGATGATTCTTAAACCTGAGTCTTCCAACGATAAAAGGGCCTCTGGAGTGCTTGCTTTGATTGGATCTGAAACTGCCAGAAGACCTAGCAGTTTTCCATCGGCTGCCAAATACATAACACTGGCACCTTCAGCTCTTAATACCTCTGCTTGTGGAATAAGAGTGTTAACAGATATCCCTAATTGCTTCATCAGTGCCGTATTGCCTAGCGCTAATTTTTGTCCGTTTATCTCTCCATTAACACCAATACCTGAACCTGATTCAAATGAAGTAGGTTTACTTAAAGTAAGATTTCGCTCACGGGCGGCACGTACAATTGCATTTGCTAAAGGATGCTCACTGCCCTGATCTAAACTCGCAGCTAAACGGAGGACTTCATTCTTTTCATATCCTGAAGTGGCTACTACTTTATTGAATGATGGTTGTCCTTCTGTCAAAGTTCCTGTTTTATCAATAATCAATGTATCAATTTTACGTAGATTCTCTATTGCGGCAGCGTCTCGAAAAAGTACTCCATTTGATGCACCTCGCCCTGTTGCTACCATAATTGACATTGGCGTAGCTAATCCCAAAGCACATGGGCATGCGATGATTAAAACAGCTACTGCATTGATTAATCCATAAACCCAACTAGGTTCAGGTCCGAATAGCCCCCACCCCAAAAAAGTTAGAACAGCAATACCTATAACCCCCATAACAAATCGTCCTGCAACATGATCCGCCATCCGCTGCATAGGTGCTTTTGAACGTTGAGCCTGAGCAACCATTTGCACGATTTGAGAAAGTACGGTTGATGATCCAACTTTTTCTGATCGCATCACCAATGAACCATTCATGTTCATTGTTGCACCAATGACTTGATCACCCACACGTTTTGTAACTGGCACAGGTTCACCAGTTAACATCGATTCATCTACAGAGCTTGAACCTTCTGTAATGACTCCATCAACAGGAACTTTTTCACCGGGGCGTATCCGTAATAAATCGCCTACGTGTACATGAGATAGTGGAATATCTTCTTCTATACCATCAACACTGATTTTTCTTGCTGTTTTAGGTGCTAGCCCAAGTAGGGATTTAATTGCCGCTGAAGTTTGGGAACGTGCTTTTAACTCTAGCACTTGACCTAACAATGTGAGAGAAATAATCGCTGCGGTCGCCTCAAAATACACAGCAACACGCCCCATAGATACAAATGAGTCTGGAAATACTTGAGGTACTATTGTTCCAACAAGGCTGTATATAAAAGCAGCTCCTGTACCTATTCCAATCAAGGTCCACATATTTGGACTCCGATTCCAGATTGACTGCCAACATCTCACAAAAAATGGCATTCCTGCCCACAAAACAATTGGTAAAGTCAGTACCAGTTCCATCCAGCTTTGCACCTGCATTTCGAACCAGTTCAATTGATGACCAAACATTGCTAAGAAAACTACAATAATGGTTAGCGGTAAGGTCCACCAAAATCTATGCTTAAAATTCTTGAGTTCTGGGTTTTCATCAGCGTCATCTAAGTCAGGAAGTAAAGGCTCTAACGACATACCACAGATCGGACAATTTCCCGCATGGTTCTGTCTAATTTCAGGATGCATTGGACAAGTGTATATCGTGAAGGTATTAACATGAGCAGGCTGATTAACTTCATTTGAATCCTCACCATCCCTCTTTTGTGGTTCTTTTAACGTAACTACATTCTCAACTTTAGTAATATAAAAATGAGGATCACTTTTAAACTTTATGTGGCATTTCTCACTACAAAAGTAAAAAGTTCTATTTTTAACTTCTTCATAAAACTTGGATGCTTCTGTAACTGTCATACCACAGACAGGGTCAGTAAGTCTGTTATTGAGTACTTTGTTTTCATGATGATGGTCCATAAAAGCCTCCTTCATATTTAATTTTTTAAATTAATAATTTCATTAAGATGGAAATAGACTCCCTCTTATTAGTTTGTTTAGTGATCATTGTTTTCTTTAAAGCCAGTGTACCACTTGTGGTTTTTTAATTTTTAAAATGACAAAAATGTAATTTTGAAGTCATCGGGATGTTTCTCTCATCCTTTAATAATAAGCATGAGAAAGGTGATGACCAAGCAACCAATTGATGCATTTCATTCGGTCATTACTGAGCCCAAGATTAGTTTAAAGAGGATGAAGAAATGAAAATTTTCAAAAATAAAATGTCAGCTCTACGTAACACTCTCGTAGGTGCAACACTGATTGTTACTGCTTCAAGTGCATTTGCACACGTGAAACTTGAAAGTGCAATTCCTGCGATCAATGCTTCTGTAGCAAGTCAACCAAAAAACATAACACTCAATTTTGGTGAAGAAGTCATGCTAATGAACGTTAAGTTACTTGATGCCCAACGTAAGGATATCCCTTTGAACTACCAAATAACTCATGATATGAAAAAATCATTTGACGTAGCGGTTCCAAAACTAAAAAAAGGAAAATATACGGTGGTTTGGACCACAATGGGTACCGATGGCCATAACATGAATGGTGAATATAATTTCACTATTAAATCGGCAAAATAACAATGAGTGAAAATAGTCAACATGCCAGCAGCTTGCTGGCATGTTGCTATAATAAAGGGAGAAAAATATGATTCCTGAGACTTGGATATATGCAACATGGTTGGTTAAAGTCATTTTATATTTAGGGATTGCATTTGTTATTGGCGGTGCTTTCTGCTATTTCTTACTTGGACGTTATGTTGAAATCAAGGAGACTATTCTAAAATACATGACTATTGGTACAGGTTTAGGCCTTTTTTCAAGTGTTCTCGGCTTCTTCATTCTTATAGGAAGTTTTGCCAACACTGGCCTTTCAGGTATGTGGGATAGCAACTATATAAATATACTAGTCAATACTCCTACTGGACATGTCTCTATCATTCGATCAATCAGTTTTGCACTTTTACTCATATTTATGATAGTCAAACTTAGTAAAGGGACGATTGATATTTCCAAAACTGAAGGAGCAATCTTTACCATACTGCTCACACCAATCGTTTTAAGTTTTTCACAACTCGGACACGTCACGAATTTACCCTTATTCGCTCAAGCTTTGTTATCAATACATGTACTTGTAATGTCCTTATGGATGGGGTCGCTTTATCCATTATGGAAAACAAGCAAAAAAATTAATGGCTTACCACTTAAAGAACGTATGCATCTATTTGGGCAAATAGCAGCCTTTATTGTAGGAATACTCATCGCTTGTGGTCTTAGTATTGCTTTATTACTCTTTAAAGATTTTAATACTCTAATCAATACACCTTATGGGCATGGATTTATTATTAAAATATTATTTGTCCTAAGTATTTTATTGTTAGCAGCCTTTAACAAATGGTATTTCACACCTCGCTTACAAGACCCGAAATTTGCGAAACAATTGGGCTATGCCATTTTATTTGAGATGTCATTAGGCCTATCAATTCTTTTAGCCACTGGTTATATCACCACTGTAGTCGGTATTGAGTAAAAAAGGATCACGCTATGACTTCATGGATGAAGTACAATTTATTATTTTTCATTTTTTTGAATACGACATCATGGGCTGAACCTAGCACTTCAAAAACGATTCGCTCCTTAGATGATACCGAATTACGTAATATCACTGATCATAATCATGGCGACACCAAAGTCGAAGAGAATAAAGACCATCATTCTAAAGATAAACAACTACGTAATGAAGATAGTAGACAACAAAAAGTTATAAATGGATTAATGTTACAAAAGCCTAACGTACTACCGCCCTCCAAATAAACGATACTTAAGTAATGTTTATTGATTCAATAAGTAGTTCAAATTTTTTAATAAAAAATAGTAGCAATATTACTGTTGGGGGCTTCTTAGCCCCCAACAGTATTTAATTCAGAGCTTGAACCGACTGCTGTAAGCCTTTCTGAATATCTTGAACATGAGTGAGATCATGCGTTTGCTGATGCTCTGTTTGAGATTCAACGCTGTAAAACTCCTCCACTATATCCAAACCCTCTTCACCTCCCACCTCAAAGCAGGCATTACCATAACCCTGCCGTGCCACATGATCCAAAGCCTCCTGATAGAACCCTGCTGTCTTACTTTGTTCATCCATCTGTTTGGCTGAACTAATCGCATCTTTCAGGTTTGTGCCATCACGTAAAGTCAGATCCACGTAGTAGATCGGGGTACGGTAACTTTGTGTGGTGCTTTTACCTCGCAAGGTCAATTGCAATGGCAAACAAGAAAGTAAGTCACCCGATGCTGCGTGATAGTAACGAAGTCGAGCTGCCAAAGTGCGGATGCTGTTAAAGCCTGTGGTTCTAAAGATGAAAGTACCAAACTCATCTGATTCATCTAAGTTGACGTAGAGTCTGCCATAGGGCTTGCATAATCCACCCTGTGCCAATGGACATAAATCAGGGGATGGACAAGGATGTTGTTCAATGCCATTTTGACCGAGTCGCTGACAGCTTTCGCCATTGCCTGAACAGATTAAACGTCCAGTTTGGCGGTCAAATAGGCTGTACTCTGCTCTTAAGTTGAGATCGGGATCATTGAAGATCATGCGGACTGGAATGCTTCTCAGCTTTTGGTTCTGATTGGGCGCTTTGGCACGTAGTTGCTCATCCAGTGGATGTTTGACCCACCCATCTTTATTTTGGATTTGGCTGGTAATGGTAAATTGATCATCTTTTTCAGGCAGACGTTTTCCATTCTTTTCGACAATTTTGCCGATACTGATACGCCCCAACACAGGTGGGGTAATAGCTAAACCTTTAATCATGATGATGTACTCTATATAGATGTTGAAATGGCGTTTAAATTTGGATAAATAAATTTTGGGCATAAAAAATCCCATACTTGTTTGGGGTATGGGATCAGTTGGTTGGGGTGTTAGTTAAATTGAAATGGGTTACTTGGGTATCAGCCCTATCCACCATTCGGATAAATCTGAAAGCGTCGTGTTCCTGCTTTGGTTTGGGGAAATTGCTGTAGGTATTCAGGATGCTGTTTAAGCAATGATTTACTGTCTAGGCTGATTGAGTCTTGTGATTTCTTCCATGTGACTGAACCACCTGTAAATACCGCTCGCTCTGCTTCTTTCATCATCATTTGTAGTTGATGTTTCAGTTCATCAAAATACTGCTGGTGTTGTTCAACTTTATGTCGCTCCTCTAGTAACTGATTAAACAAATAATTAGCTTGTTCATTTTGGGTCAGGTCTTCTACTGTTAATGGAATCTGTTCAGGATAAAGTTGTTGCAAGGCTTTAGCTGCTGAATCCGAAGCATCTACACTGGGTGGAATACCTGTTTCGACACATTGCCAGAAATGACGTTCCGCATTAATGATGTGCTGAATCACAGTTTCATTACGAGTCACTTTATAGATTTTGGTTTCATGCCCACAGATCAAGGCACAAATATGCGCTGCCTGTTTACCTGTCACTGCCAATTGATGCTGTACCTGACACAGCACATATAAAGGCACGCCAT